>CALCTI010000730.1 GCA_937894105.1 uncultured cyanobacterium | reverse complement strand
AGACGCTTTGCCGCCGCCAATTTTAGACAAGGAAATCGCGCCATTTACCCCCAGAAGCCCCAACAACAACGTGCCGCTCCAAAAGTGGGTGCTTTCAAAAATATTCTCACCCTGCATCACCAGCGACATAATGCCCCCGGTGTAGCCGATCGCCATAAACGTGGTCATCCACAGGGCTAACCGCTTGTGCAAATTTAGTTTTTGGGCTCGCTCTTCTCCCACGGCGGAGGTGCGTCCGTTCCAGCCCAAATAAACCGCCGCGCTGCCCATTACAAATAGAACGATGCCCATCATCAGCGGGTGCCCCCAATGGGTAATCGGCGCGGGCAAATAGAACGAATTTAGGACGTCGGAGAGGGGGGTTATGGCTTGGGTAACCTGTTGCGCAATGGCTTCCATGATATGTCTCAAAGATTCTTCTCAAACGGGTATGGGCTAATAGGGTTCACCGCTTCGCAGCTCTTTCCTACAGCCATTAAGAATTATAAAAGAATTGCGATCGCGACAACTGTTTTCCTGTGTCAATTCGATTAGATTAGGTGAGAAAGTGGCTTTGGTGCTGAGGTTGATCAATATTTGGGGGGCGATGGGCAGTGGCGTAAATCCGTTTTTTGCGGGCGGCGCGATCGCAGATCGGCGCTTTTTTGTGGGGCGATCGCCTCAGTTGCGGGAAATTTTCTCGAAAATGTTCGCAGCCCAGCCCACCAGCATCAATGTGGTAAGTCCGGCGAAGATTGGGAAGTCGTCCCTATTGCGCCATGTGACTCAGGTGTATGAGGAGCGAGCAGAGGCGACGGGGCGGAAGCCGTGGGAGTTTGTGGTGGTGGATATTGATTTTGATGAGTCCAGTTGTCATACCAAATCCGGAATATTAACTCCAACTTCGTAAAGGCAGCCCAATGAGTGCTAAGCCTTTCGGAATAAGGGTTTAGCTAAAACCATCATCTTGGGGTAGTTAAAGCGGATTTGGTATCAGACCCAGGCGGGGTTTTATGGGGTCATTGCTAAGGCGTTGTTGGCGGCGGTGCCGAAGAAGGCGAGTTGGCGGGACTTTAGGGGATTTGATAGGTCGAAGTTGGAAGCGCCTTTAAACGTAAAACCGTTTGATGGAGTGGCGTTTTCGGAGGCGTTGCGGGTTTGGAAAGGGCGCGGGGTTTTGCCGGTTTTGTGTTTAGACCGGTTTGAGCGCTGTTGGATTATCCGGACGAGTTCCCAAAGGGGTTTTACGACGGGTTGCGCTCCTTAATGGATGAAGGAGCTGTGATGTTGCTGATTGCGTCGGAGGCATTGTTGACGGTTTACAGCAAACGGGCACAAATTACATCCCGTTTCTTTAACTTGGGGCACACGATGCGGTTGCGGGAATTTCCAGATGGAGAAACCGCTGAGATGTCGCGATCGCCTATGGGGAAATCACCTCTACAGGAAACTGGATTTCGGTGACGTAGGTGGTATCGTCGTCGTCGGGACCGCCCACCAGGTAAACATCGCGACTGGGACCGACAATGCGATAGCCGTTAGCTTCAATCCAGCTCACCAGATTGGTGTAGGCATCTTTCAAGGTGTTGTAGGCGCCAGCATGAACTAAACAAGCGCAGTTATCCCACCCCGGTAGCTCATAGGCTCGAATGCGATCGCTCCCCACAAATCCCTCGGATACCCCCAAAGCGGCTTCCCCATCAATCTCCTCTTCCTTGTATCCTTCATCGTGCCAGATGCCTAGATAGGCGGTGGAGCACGGGAGGCTCTGCTGGGCGATCGCCCCTTCAATCTCACCAATCAACGGACCAATCGCATGATAGTTCGGCAACGCTTCGCGAATCGATGCCACTCGAATCGGCGCGACCCCTTTGATCACAACGTCAATATTCGTCATCGTATTTCCTTGCTCCAGGTGATGAATATAGGTGGCAACTCGAGTAAGCCGTGCTCGCTCATCCCTTAGGGTTTGCTCCAGCTCCACTTGTTTCAGGCGTAACATGCCTCGCAAGGTTTCAATGGACACTCCTCCATCCTCATCCAAAAGCTGGGCGATGGTATCCAATGGAAATCCCAAATTTTTAAACGCAAGAATGCGATTCAATCGAGGTAGCTGGTTAGCCGTATAAAAACGATAGCCAGTATCGGAATCCACTTGGGCCGGCTGCAATAAGCCGAGACGATCATAATGTCGCAACGCTTTCACTGAAACCTGGCTGAGTGTGGAAAAATCACCGATCTTAAGCACGGTTCAATCCTCGTTTTGCTGACCTGGATTCAGTACACAACCTCCTGTTAGGGGAGATTCAAGGGGTTTCTCAAGAAAGTTTTTCGCGTCTCCTAGGGCTGACATGCTGAAGAGTTGACTTAAGGATTCAAAAAGCCGCGCTAGGGGCGGGGGAGGGGGGGGGGAGGGAGGGGGAGGTGGCGGAAGGGGGGGC
>CALCTI010000729.1 GCA_937894105.1 uncultured cyanobacterium | reverse complement strand
AAAGGGCACGTACTCCTCACTGCATAAGGCTTCTGGAGATTAATTGATGACACGCTCTAGCAAAAACTTAGCCAAAATAGCTCGCACCAAAATTTAGGTAATCGGCAATGTAAACTGCTCGGAAACTAGTTCAACCCTCTCTGAGCCTTACCTCACCTTACTCAAATCGCCTGCTGCTGCTGTAAAAAGCCAACGTCCACCAGCCATTTCTCAGTGACGTTGAATTCAAAACTTAGGTGAAATAGGGCGAAATACGCTTAGGCAAAATATTGGGAGTAATAGTAGAAGCAATCAAAGAAAATCAATAGGGAAGCACTAGAGGGGTGCAGAAACATTCCTTTTGACACAAAACTTAACAAGTTGTTTATATTAAGAACACACAAGCATAAATCGGAGCGCCGCTATGATAGCTCGCGTTACTCAGATCGCAACCTCTCCCCGTTCAAAGTACAGAACAGACTATTTTGACCGTGAGGCTTTGCGAGGCGTTTTCCAAACAGTTGACGCTAAAACTTGTCCTCATCGCTACAATTTTCATCTTCACACTGTCTATTCTGATGGGCAATTAACCCCAGAAGGTTTAGTCCAGCAGGCGTTAGAAATTGGTCTCAAAGGATTAGCAATTACTGACCACAACACCGTTGGTGGTTACTATGCCGCAGCAGAATGGCTGGCTCGTTATTCAGAGGAGTATTACCGCTCTGCAGATGATCGCGATCGCCCAAAGCTCTGGACGGGCATTGAAATTAACGGTCATCTTTTAGAAGGTGAAGTGCACATCTTAGGCTATGGGTTTGATCCCAATTCTGCCGCTATGGTTCCTTACATTCAGGGAAAAAAAGCCAAGGGCGATGATTTTCTAGCCAGCCAGGTGGTGGCGTCGATTCACGAGGCAGGGGGATTGGCCGTGTTGGCTCACCCGGTGCGCTATCGCCAGCCGCCCGAGTTACTGATCCCCGCCGCTGAAATGCTGGGCTTCGATGGCATTGAGGTGTATTACGCCTACGATCGCCCGGAGGTATGGCGACCGAGTCCCGATCAACTGGAGCGGGTTTTGGGGCTGTGTGAGGGGCGAGACCTGCTGCACACCTGCGGTACCGATACCCATGGGCTCAATATTTTGCGCCGTACTGGGCATTAACTGTCCCTTAGGTCCCTTAGGCACATTTTCGAAGTGGACCATTATTGGAACTCTACCGAACGGAGAAACTTACGATTAAACCTAAGTTTTTCCCCTGGTTTCTATGGCTACTTTTGAGTTTGGTTGTGTTCGCCACTTTTCCGGTTTTACTTTGCCACGGTTCCAGGGGGCGCCCCTGGCAATCAAGGTCGCGATCGCCCTTGGAATTGCCGCCGCTTCGCTTCCAGTGGCGGTGCAGCCCAGCCATGGCTGTCTCGGCGTACCTACCTCAATAAATTTGGACGGGCTGTCTGCTCAACCGTCGCCGCCCATGGGAGAAAACGGGGAGCAGTGGGGAGCGTGGAAGCGTTGGGAGCAGCTGGAAACGGAGCCGTTTATGTTGGGGGTTTCCAATATGGATTACGGCGGGTTGATGGATATGGAATACGCTGCGTTTGGCTCTGTGGGCGACGAAAATGACGATCGCAAAGGGGAGACCTTTTGGTACCGAGTGGGGCGCGATCGCGAGACTACGAAATTTGGCACCTATGGTCAGGCGGAGGTGGTGTATTTCGTCGACGGGGAAATTAAGGGGGCAATGTCTGTCAATATTTTGTTTGACCAGCCTGTAGGGCAAAGTCAGCGTTAAAGGTTAACTCAGCAAAAATTTTGAAGCGAGGGCTTATTGTTATTTGTGGTCCAACGGCGGCGGGAAAAACGGCGCTGGCGATCGCCCTGGCAAAAAAGTTGCGATCGCCTATCCTCGGCGCAGATTCTCGGCAGATTTATCGGGATTTGAACATTGGCACCGCCAAGCCCACCGTAGAAGAACGATCCCAAGCCCCCCACCATTTAGTGGACTGTTGGGATCCCCGCGAAAATCTGACGTTGGCGGTGTACCAATCCCAAGCGCAGGCGCTGATTGAAACAGTCCACGCCCAATCAACCGGTGGTATTTTCGCCGATGATATTTCCGTGCCGTTGCTAGTGGGCGGTACTGGTTTATACATAAAGTCCATTGTGCGCGGGATGAAAATTCCCCAGGTGCCGCCCCAGGGGCAGTTGCGATCGCAGCTTAAAAATATTGACCAACGGGAGCGATATCAATGGCTCTGTCAAGTGGATCCCGCTGCCAGCAACAAAATTCACCCCAACGACAGCACCCGAACCTTGCGAGCCCTTGAAGTTTTTTATGTTGCCGGCTCTCCCCTGTCATCCCTCCAGGGAGAAGCGCCGCCCTCCTATCCAATTTTGACCATTGGAGTAGATTGCTTAAACGATCCCGTGGGTAAAAAAGGGGCGGATCATCCGGGCGATCGCTTAACTCAGCGTATAAAAAGGCGCACAGCGGCGATGATTGATCAGGGGTTAGTAGAGGAAGTGCGACACCTTCGAAGCCGCTACGGTGCACACTTGCCCCTCCTCAAAACCCTCGGCTACGACGAAATGGCTCAATACTTAGACGGAGTCTTGACGTTAGAACAGGCTGAGGCGCAAATTGTTCGCCACACTCGCCAATTTGCAAAACGCCAGCGCACTTGGTTTCGGGGCGATCGCTCCATTCAATGGATTGACAGCGATGATTCCCGCCAGTGGTACACCGTTTGGGGCTGGGTAGAAGATTTTTTGGAAACGATCCCCGAGGACGCGCCGAAAAATCAAAGCTGAGAAATTAAATTAAAATCGCAAAAGAAACATCCACGAAATTGACGCAACAATTGCCGCAGCCCTCCCTCCTTCGACTAAGCTCAGGGACACCCTCTTCCTGGAGATGAGGGCGTCCCCATTCGGCTTAAATTCCGGTAAACAACTTTATTATTAATCTTTTGCCCTCTCTGCCCATGCTTCCTCGCTTTAGCCGTCGGCAACTTTTGCAATATGGCACCTTCGCCGTTGGATCCAGCATTATCACCGCCTGTAGTGGCAACGTTGATCCCCAGGCAGAAAAGACCCCCGACGGGTTGGATAAGGTGACCATGGTGACCGATTGGCTGGCGCAGGCAGAGCATGGTGGTTTCTATCAGGCGCTGGCCGCAGGAATTTATGAAAAATACGGGCTGTCGGTCACCTTGCGCATGGGCGGTCCCCAGGTGTCGGGATCACAGCTACTGCTGGGAGGCGTCGCTGATTTTGCCATGAGCAACAGCACCCAAGCCATCAACGCCGTTGCCCAGCAAGCTCCGATCGTTACCGTGGCGGCTATGTTCCAAAAGGATCCCCGGTGCATTATTGCCCACCCCAACACCAACGTTGAGGACTTGGGGGATTTAAAAGATCGCCCAATTTTCGTTACCCAAGCGTCTGTCAACGACTTTTGGGGGCTATTGGCCAACCGCTACGGCTTCACGGATGCCCAGCGACGGGTGTACAACTTCAACCCAGCGCCGTTCCTAGCCGATCCCACCTCATCCCAGCAGGGTTACATTACCTCAGAGCCCTTTACGTTGGCCCAGGAACTGGGGGCAAAACCGGTAGTATTTTTGCTGGCGGACTATGGCTACACGCCCTACGCCACCACTATCGACACCACTCGCGCCATTATCGGGAAGAAGCCAGAGGTGGTGCAGCGTTTTGTGCAGGCTAGCTCTGAAGGGTGGCAAAGTTATTTGTCCGATTCCACACCGGCGAATCAGCTAATTCGTAAGGACCATCCAGAAATGCCTGGGGATTTGCTCGATTATGGTGTGTCGACCCTGAAGGAGTACGGCATTGTGGTGTCGGGCGAGGCGGAAACCCAGGGCATTGGCTATATGACGGGCGATCGCTGGAAAGGATTTTTTGACAGCATGGTGGAGTGGGGAGTGTACAACACCGATGTGCCCTACGAGTCAGCGTTTGTGCTGGACTTTGTTCAGGATTTACCAACGGTGGGTTAGGGCGCTTGGCGCTGTGTGCGTAGAAATATTTTGTTAAGCTCAACTATGCAAACGGTGCAGTGCCTTGTCCTGCCCATTATTTACCCCCCGTTTTTGGTGATCCCCGCGTGACCTCCTCGTCTGCCTATTCCTCTTCCACGTCCTACCAAGACGTTGCCCCTACCGTCATTTTGGACCGGGTGAGTAAGGTTTATCCATCAGGGACGATCGCCCTGCAAGACGTGGATTTATCCGTTAAACAGGGAGAATTTCTAAGCCTAGTGGGACCGTCAGGCTGCGGTAAAAGTACGGTGCTGGGGTTAATTGCCGGGCTGAGCAAGCCCACCCAAGGGGATTTACAGTGGACAATGCCAGAATTTCGCAAGGATTTAGCCTTTGTTTTTCAAGATGCGTCGCTGTTGCCCTGGTCCAATGTGGAGGAAAATGTGAGACTGCCGTTGAAGTTGGCGGGACAGTCGAAAAAGCAAACCCAGCAGGCGGTGGCTGAGGCGATCGCACTGGTGGGTTTAACGGGGTCAGAAAAGTCGTTTCCCCGGCAGCTGTCGGGGGGCATGAAAATGCGGGTATCTATTGCTCGGGCGATCGTTACCCAGCCCAAGGTATTGCTAATGGACGAACCCTTTGGAGCCCTGGACGAAATTACCCGCAACCGCCTCAACGAAGACCTAATGAACCTGTGGCGACAAAAGCGCTGGACCGTAGTTTTTGTGACCCACAATATTTATGAGGCGGTTTACCTCTCCACCCGTGTGGCTGTGATGGGCGTCAATCCCGGGCGAATCGTTGATGATTTGGTGATTGACGCTCCCTACCCCCGCACCGAAGGATTTCGCCAGTCCCCTGAATTTGGTCAATATCGCCGCCACCTCGCCACAGCGTTAGCAGAGGGCATGGAATAATGTCCCCCCTTAAACTCGCCCCCTTAAATAACCGCCCCAACTCCCACCCAAGCCCTTAGAAACAGTCCCAAAAAATCTCTAATGCACGACAAATCCCTTACTGAAAAATTACTTTCGCCCGATGTGCTTGCCCCTTTTGCGGTGGGAGTTTTATTTGTTGTGGGGCGGGACTTACTGGTGCGAATCACCGGATTACCGCCCTATCTTTTGCCGGGGCCGCTATTAGTTATTCAAACGTTAATTGATAATTGGTCCAATCTATTTTCGTCGTTAACGGTCACCTTTCAAATTACTATTGTGGCGTTTTTGGCTGCCGCTGGATCAGGATTGGCGATCGCCGTTCTCTTCACCATTAACAAATGGATTGAACGTAGCTTATTTCCCTACGCTGTTGTGCTGCAAACAACGCCGCTGGTGGCGATCGCTCCGCTAATCATCATTTGGCTCAAAGAAAACACCTTTGGCGCATTGGTCCTGTGCGCTTGGATTGCCGCCTTCTTCCCCATTTTGTCCAACACCACTTTGGGATTAAACAGCGTTGATCGTAATCTCACCAACCTATTTACCCTTTACAATGCTTCCCCCTGGCAACGGTTGATTTATCTCCGTCTTCCTAGCGCTTTGCCCTATTTTCTTGGTGGTCTAAGAATTAGCGGTGGCTTGGCTTTAATTGGTGCTGTGGTTGCAGAATTTGTAGCCGGAACCGGTGGATCTAAATCGGGCATTGCTTACCAGATTTTAATTGCCAGCTATAACCTACAGATTCCCAGAATGTTTGCCGCTTTACTGTTAGTTACTGGCTTAGGAATTGCCATTTTTGCAATCTTGTCCCTTATTTCAGATGCCCTGTTGAAGGATTGGCATGAAAGCGCTGTTAATCCTAACCAATAAATAATTCGCCCCCACCAAACAACATCGGTATTTTCGTTGTGTGAGCGATCGCCATTTCACAGCCTGATAGTGATGCAATGTGATGGTCACTCAATTTCGAAAAGCTTGAATCTTCTGTAGATTAAGGCTCAGCCTACATTACGTTGCATCACTACCCACAGCCTTACTAGCGATCGCAACGGGGTTAACACCAGGACAGATCCGGACAGGCTAAGAATGGTGTGATAGTCGGTGAATCGTTCAGCGCGATTAAGACGCCTCATCCTAGGGAAAAAGTGCGGAAATAATAGAAATAATTCTCATTTACAAAAGTGCTAGTGTTTGGACAAGTAGATTTTTCCCTGATTGAACCTATGTCAAAGCCAAACTATCGAGTGATCGTTGTAAAAGATTCGGTCAAAGTCACTCCTAATATGCAGCGGGTGACTTTTACGGGAGATGACTTGGCAGACTTTCCTGAAAATTACGAAAGTGGCTACGTAAAACTGCTGTTTTCTCAACAAGGTCAAGCGATCGGCGATAAGGAGCAGGTTGAAAAAGGGAAGTATTTAAGGCGCACTTATACGGTTCGAGCCTTTAACCGAGAGGCAAGTGAATTAGCCATTGACTTTTCATTGCATGGCAGCAAAAACGGACCGGCGGCCACATGGGCAAACTCAACAAAATCTGGTGACACAATCCTAATGGGAGGACCCGGACCGACAAAACTCGTCGATAACCAGGCTGATTGGTTTCTCCTCGCTGGCGATATGTCGGGACTGCCCGCGTTGGCTTGCAATTTAGAGCAGCTACCTGAAAATGCCCAAGGGTATGCCGTGATTGAGGTGGCCAGTGAAGCGGATAAACAAGACCTCAAAGCCCCCGCTGGAATGTTGATCAAGTGGGTGGTTAACGAGAAACCCGGCGAGAATCCAGAGGCTCTTATGGAGGAAATCAAAGCCCTCTCTTGGAAAGCGGGCACCCCCTACGTTTGGGTTGCCTGCGAGTTTGGAGCCATGAAGAATATTAGGGATTATCTGAAAAACTCACGCGGCATTGAGAGCGAGAATATCTACATCAGTAGCTACTGGAAATTTGATCGCACAGAAGAGGAACACAAGGTAGATAAAAGGATCGACGCAGGAGCGCCTCCATTTATTCAGGTTCTATGGGATATAAAGGCAAAGTGTCAGAAGCTGTTGCTTCTTAAAAAATAATCTTCGGGGGAGACTGGCTGAGGTTGCTTGTCTAGGGGCGGCGGTCAGTCAACCGCTACGGCAATCCAGGGCGATCGCCGCTACCATTAGGAATACTGAGAAGACCTACCCCCATGAACTGGCAACCCAATATTACCCCCAGCGATCGCGCATTTTCCGTTTTGCCTTACATCATGCCGATTATTGCGGCGATCGACCTATCCCTTACCGCCGCCGGTCCCACCAACTCAATTTTGATTCAGGTGCCTATTTTCCAGCCGCTGCTGGTTATTTTGGCTCCCATCATGCAGATTTACCTTGGCGTTCCCTTTGCCAGCTTCATCATCTTTATCCTGCTATTCCTCCTTGTGGTACGCAACGATAAAATCTCCCGCTTTATTCGTTACAACACCATGCAGGCAATCATGCTCGACATCGTGGTGTTCCTTTGCGGTCTAATTATCCGAGTTGTATTTGCTCCTATTGGCGGCTTTATCGTGCAAACCTTAGCTAGCACCGTCTTCCTAGGCATCCTAGTGGGTTCGATTTATTCCATCGTTCAATCTGTTCGCGGAGAATATGCCGAAATTCCTACCATCTCCGATGCGGTGCAAATGCAGATTCGATAGTGGCATTGGTGCTCAGTTCTAAACCTTAGGTGGTTTTAAAGGATTTGAAATAGTTTTGGGGCGATCGCTCCAAAATACTACTGCCCCAAAAACATCCGCCGACCTCGAAAAAGTCTCCAGCCGTGAGCGGACACAATCGCGGTATGATGGTGAGCCCTTGCTAATTGACAACGATAGCGGATCAATTAGCCCATCGGTCCACAAGGAGAAACAATGAGCCGACTATACGAAACCATGTACATCCTGCGTCCTGACATGGGCGAGGAGAGACTGGACGGAACTATCACCAAGTATCGGGACTTTCTAAACGAGCAAGAAGTGGCTGATCTGGAAATTCAGCACCGCGGCAAACGTCGCCTTGCGTACGAAATCAACCGCTGCCGGGAAGGGGTGTACATCCAAATGAACTATGCCCACACCAACGGCTCCCACATTGCTTCCATGGAAAAGCTGATGCGCATTGATGAAGCCATCCTGCGCCATATGACCATCAAGCTTGATCCTCGCGAAGTAGCTGCCGCTGCTGCCGCTGAAGCTAGCGCTGCTGAAGAAGAATAGGCTCGAAGCAAGTTAGCACCGGTAACGTCAGTCTTCTGCGAACAAAGCCTGCAAACAAATCGCCCCGCCAACGTGTCAGCATTTAAGCTTCGTTGGCGGGGCGATTTATTAAAAGGGCTAGCTTAAGAAAATTTCAGACCCAGATTTTATAGGTTGCCCCAATCTCCAGGCTCCATATTGGCAACAAGTTCAAAGCCACCCTCACCATCGGGGGTCAGGATGTAAGCCATTCCCTGAGGATCAGGATAAATACCCGTTGCAGACTCGAAAATATCGTCGTGTCCAACAATCACGGTATTCTTGCCGTCCGCAGGCTTAGCCGTCAACAAAGGCATTACGTTCGACTTCATTTCTTCCACCTGCTCGTCGGTGTAGTCCTCAAAGGGCAAGAAATTTAGCTTAGAATCCTTTTTGTCGTACCGACCGAAAGCAATTTTAGCGGTTTGCCAAGATCGGCAATACTCGCTAGAAACCACCTGGTCAACGGGAATCTCCTTCTCAGTGAAGGCAGCCCCGATCGCCGTCGCATCTTCCCAGCCAGCCTCACTCAAGGTGCGCTGGGTAGAGCAATCGTTAACGTCCAAGTTCTCGGACGCTTGGTCAGCATAATCCTTCTCGGTTTGGGCATGACGGAAGTAGATAACATGACCACCTTCCTTCAGAGCTGCCAATAGGGCTTCGCCTTCCAGCTTGTCCTCAAATTCAGCGTTTGCCTTTTCACCCTCAGTGGGCTCAGCGCTCTCTTCTCCACCCTCAGCAGCAGCTTCAGCAGCGGGAGAAGCCTCGGCTTCAGCAGCGGGGGAAGCCTCCGCATCAGCGCCAGCGTCACCACCGGTTTGCGCGCCGCCGCAGGATACTGCGCCAACAGCTAGGACGGCTGCTAGGCAAAGTTCAACAGCTTTTACGTTTTTTTTCATGGGAATTACTGTGTTATGTAGTAGCCGGTTTCCAGTTAGGGTAACGTAGCTTTTACTGCGAAATACTGTCAATACAATGACAGGCTTAATTGCAGTGCAGAGTACGACTAATCGTTGAAATACTTACCTTCAGGCATATACAGAAATATCTGAAGGTTCAGAAGCTTTCTTGATTAGGCAATAAAAATTCTGCCAATACAGAATTAAATCATCGTTGGCAGAGATCTACAACATCACTTCCTTCGCAGTGTATTTCGCTACTGATATCTGGTTTCAAATTTAAGCTTTGGCGGGTTTTCGTTTAAGTCTTCTTTAAATCTTGATCTAGTTTCGAATTCTACTGGTTTTTGTCGATACTTTCTATCGGTACTTTCTATCGGTGTCTCCTATCGGTGCCTCCTATCGGTGGCTAGAACGCGCTCTCAGGGCAACCACAATCCACCCGACCCCTGCCAGTAGCCCAAAGCCGAATACACCTGCCAGTGGGTTGCCGCCAATGCCGGTGAGCCATTGGGGAACGGTGCCGGTGGCGGTGATCAGTCCGGCGCTTTGGCTGACGGTGATGGCGCACACCCAGGCTCCGTGCATGGCGATGGGAATGGTGAGGGTGCCCTTTGGATGGTGTCCCAGGGAGCGCCCTTGACCTAGCACCCACCCCAGCAGGATTAAGCCGGGAAATTGGGGCCAGCTTGCCAGAATCACATCCAGGGGCTTAAGAAAGTGCAGCATGGCAAAAATAATGCTGCTAATCCATAGGGTGGTTTTGAAGCCTAGGCTCCAGCGCAGTTCGGTCCACAGCCAGCCGCGAAACACCAGTTCTTCTAAAAAAGCGACGCCGGCTCCTAACAGTAGCCCGTTAAGCCAAAACCAGTGCCAGGGGGTGGGTTCGGCAGGAAGGGAAATCACGACCCAGCCGAGGAGAACCTCCAGCCCGTAGAAAATTGCCATGCTGATAATGGCGATCGCCACCCCCAGCCCCAAATTACGCCCAGTGGTTTCCAGCCAATTTTTACTTGCCCAGTGCCAGCCATAGGCTCGCAGGGGCTTGGGATATTGCCGCACCAGTCGCCCCCAGCCCCAAATCACCCCCAGCAGCACCAAATAGAGGGATACACCCGCCGCGATCGCCGTACCGTTACCGTCCAGCCCATCCACCGCCGCCACCGGCAGCACTGTCACCACAGCGATGGGCACCCAAACGATTACCCCCGCCCCGAGCACCATTAATAGCCGCCAGCCTAGGGAAAGCTGACCCAGGTTCGGCAATTGCGATCGCGAGGGTAGGGAAGGCATCGGTAAAGACAGGAAAATAAAGACAAAAATTCGTTACGATAGTCACCTGGACATGGCTAGGGCAGAATTAGCTTAGCAATGTCTGTATTTACAAGATTATTCTTTGGCTCATGAGTTCTGCTGTCCTCGTTGCGAAAAAGAAGGTTAAAAATCCGCCTCTGGAAGTGCATACTTTGGGCGATCGCGCGCTGCGCAAACCGGCCAAACGTATTGCCAAGGTGGATGCCTCGGTGCGTAAGCTCATTGAGGACATGCTGGTCACCATGTACAGCTGCTACGGCATTGGCTTGGCCGCTCCCCAAGTGGGTGTCCATAAGCAATTGATGGTGATTGACCTGGAATTGGACAATCCGAAAGCGCCGCCCTTTGTGTTTATCAATCCGGTGATTCGTAAGGCGGGGAAAAAAACGGAGGCTGATGAGGAAGGGTGTCTCAGTATTCCCGGCGTTTACTTAGATGTGACGCGCCCAACGGAAATTACTGTTGCCTATAAAGATGAAACGGGTCGCCCTCGCACGTTAGAGACATCGGGACTGCTGGCACGGGCGATTCAGCATGAAATGGATCACCTGAACGGGGTTATGTTTGTGGACCGGGTAGAAAATCAGTTTCAGCTCACCCAGACCCTGAAGAAGAAAGGATTTGCGTATAAGTCGGTGCGCCCTATTTAGGGTTTCCCCTGATATTGCGGCGGACAAATTGGCCGCAAAAGGGCTGAGAATATTTTAGAATCCAATCTTTATAAGTTTTTAGGTTAAGCACCATGGGAATGACCCCGAAGAGCGGATTGTTTTTGGCTCTGTCCAGTGTGTCTGCGATCGCCGCAGTGGGCTCAATTTTTGAATTAACCTCGGGCGAACCGGATTTGGGCGTCACCATTACGGCAGCCATCCTTGCCTTGAGCATTCCCTTCGCTGGCGGCTGCTTCTGGTTTGCCGTCAAAAACGCCGAGCAATAACGTTAGACGAAATAGCGTTAGACGAAATAGCGTTAGACAATAAAAATTCACTTCCCCCTTTAACAAGGGGGCTTTGTTCAAACATCAATAAGTGATTTTAAGAGCGACCTTGGGGATCTAGGGCATCCCGTAAGCCGTCGCCAATAAAGTTAATGCTTAGCACCGTCAGATAAATTGCCAACCCCGGGGAATTGGCGGCGTGGGGCGATACTTCTAGAAAATTTTGAGCGTCGTACAGCATTCGCCCCCAGGTGGGCACGTCGGGGGGAAATCCTAGCCCGAGAAAGTTCAAGGTGGATTCGGTCAAAATTGCCGTGCCTACCGATAGGGTCGCCGCCACGATCGCCGGTCCCACCGCATTGGGCAAAATATGTCGCCAAATCAGTCGAGCGGGTGTTGCGCCCAGGGAATAGGCGGCGGTGACAAAGTCGCGATCGCGCAAGCTCAAAAAATTCGCCCGAATCAGCCGCGCCACCGCCATCCAATTCAGCCCACCAATGGTCAACACCACCAAAATAAAAATCCCCGCCTCCGGTCCCGCCAAGGATCGCAAGCTGTCCCGAAATAAGTACACCACCAGCAACAGCAGCGGCAGTTGGGGCAAAGCTAAAAATAGATCCGTAAGTCGCATAAGGGCTCCATCAATCCAGCCCCCATAGAAGCCGGCGATCGCCCCCACCGCCGTGCCAAAACTGGTGGCCACCGCCATCGCCGCTAGCCCCACCGTCAACGACACCCGCCCCCCTTGCAACACCCGCGCTAACAGGTCTTGACCGCGATCGTTCGTGCCAAAGGGATGGGAAAAACTGGGAGTTAAATTCGCCAGGCCATAATCAATATCCGTCGGCGACGCCCCGTAAACCACTGGTCCCACCAAAGCCGCCACGGTAATCACCCCAAACACAATCACCCCCGCCTCCGCCAGGGAATCGCCCCGATATCGCTGCCACGCATCTAGCCAGGGATTGGAAGGATTAAGGTAATCTGAGTCTTTATTGGTAATTGGACCGCCCACGCTTTCCTGCTGCTGTCCCATAACATTGCCTTAAACATTCAGACTTAGAAATTCAGACCCAGAAAATTCAGACCCAGAAAATTCAGACTTAGAAATTTCAACTTAGAAATCTCGCCCTTACAGCCCTATGAGCCACCCTACTTCTGCCGACGACCTTGCCAAAAACTTACGAGGTCTTAGCCTCTATTTGGTGGGCATGATGGGGGCGGGTAAAAGTACCATTGGTCGAGCGATCGCCCAGTCCTTAAAGTATCGCTTTTTCGACACGGACGACCTGATTGAGCGCGTTGCCCAGCGATCGATTTCCGATATTTTTGCGCACGACGGTGAAGCCGCCTTTCGCTCGTTGGAAACCCAGGTGCTAACCCAGGTGTCGAGCCAAACCCGCTCCGTTATTGCCACCGGCGGCGGCATTGTCACCCAACCGGATATCTGGCAACAGCTCCGCCACGGGGCGATTATTTGGCTTGATACCCCCGTGGAGGTCATTTTGAAACGGCTGCGATCAAACCCCAACGCGGTGACCAAGCGCCCACTGTTGCACCAGTCCAATCCTGATGAAACCCTGACAAAACTGCTGGAAAGCCGCCGCGGCCTCTATGCCAACGCCGATGTGCGCATTACCATAGCAGCGGGCGATTCCCCCAAGGCAGTCGTTCAGCAGACTTTGGACGGTATCCGCTCGATTTTGCACCCGGCGAACGTGGGCGCTCAGGAAAATTAACTTCCCATTTTTCTCGTCAGCACCAGCCTCAACCGACCCCCAAAAACCACCTATGCAAAGCGAATTTATTCACGAAGCTGAAGCCACCCGCGTGCGCGTCCTTAGCGAAGCCCTACCCTATATTCAAAAATTTGCCGGACGCACCATTGTGGTGAAATACGGCGGCGCAGCCATGAAGGACGGGCAGCTTAAGGACAAGGTGGTGCGGGATATTGTGTTTTTGTCCTGTGTGGGGGTACGCCTGGTGGTGGTCCACGGCGGTGGTCCCGAAATTAATAGCTGGTTGGCCAAGCTTAATATTGAACCCCAATTTAAAGACGGACTGCGGGTCACTGATGCCGACACTATGGATGTGGTGGAAATGGTTTTGGTGGGGCGGGTCAATAAGGAGCTGGTGTCTCTGATTAACCGAGAGGGGGCAGCGGCGATCGGTCTGTGTGGCTAGGATGGCAAATTGGTGACGGCT
>CALCTI010000728.1 GCA_937894105.1 uncultured cyanobacterium | reverse complement strand
CCCCAAAATACAATTTCTTCTCCTGAACCTACAATTGCCCATATGGAAGCCAAGGCGGATGAATTCAAAAATGTGGTGAAGTCGGGGCGGACCCATTTGCAGGATGCGGTGCCGGTGCGGCTGGGCGAAGGTTTCCGGGCGTGGGCATATATTTTGCGCGACCATTTGCGGCGGTTGAAAACGGCGGCGGCAGATTTAACGCAGCTTGGTTTGGGGGGCAGTGCGGCGGGGACTGGGTTGGCGTAAACGTAGAACCTGCGCCCCATTTAATGGCTGCGATGCAGAGTATGTCGCCGTTTGTGAATGTGTCGGGCTGTTTGCGCAATTTAGCGCAGGATTTGGCAAAAATTTCCCATGATTTACGGTTGATGGATTCAGGGCCGAAGACCGGATTTAAGGAAATTAAATTGCCGCCGGTACAGCCGGGCTCGTCGATTATGCCGGGGAAATATAATCCGGTGATGGCGGAGATGACGTCGATGGTGTGTTTTCAGGTGATGGGGCACGACCAGGCGATCGCCCTCTGTGCCCAAGCGGGTCAGTTGGAATTGAATGTGATGATGCCGCTGATTGCTTTTGATTTAATCCATAGCATCGAGATTTTGGGGAATACGATCGCGGCTTTGGGCGATCGCTGCATTGCCGGAATCGAAGCGGTGCCGGAGCGGTGTGAAGCCTATGCGGAAGGGAGTTTGGCGTTGGTGACGGCGTTGAATACCCATTTGCCTGGGGGATATCTCACGGCGGCGGCGATCGCGAAAGAATCGTTGGAAACGGGTAAATCCCTGCGGCAAATTGTCCTGGAGCGTGAGTTAATCCCTGAGGATAAACTGGCGAAAATTTTGGACTTAGATTCCATGAGCACGTTGCCTAAGGACAGTAACGATCCGGCTTAGGTTCAAAAAAACGTTGTTAGGATCGGAGCGTTTTGCCCGGCCTTAGTTTATGGTCCTCTCCAACTGGATCGGGGATGTTCTGGGAATGGCAATGCGCTCTTGGATTTGCGGGGTTTAGGCGATCGCCCCTCCCTCGCGGAAATTCACCAACGGCTAGCCGCGAGGCGCATCCAAGCTGAGGATGAGACTTGGTCTGGCTTTCAAGTTTTGCTGGGGGAGCAGGGAGCCATTGTGGAGGCGTTTATTGAGAAGGATATCCACGATCCAACCCCCGGCAAAATGGCGCGATCGCCCTGCACTGAAGGCTATATCCACCTCGATGGCTCCGTGGAAATGTTCTCGACCTCCGCTCTAATTTTGGGGGGGACCCGATTGACATTGTTTCCTCGGTGGTGTGTGCCCGGCCTATGTGGATTATCGATTGCAGCTGCAACAGTACGGGCAGCGGGTTGGGGAACGGCTGGCCCGGGGGGGAGCGTTGGGATACTACGGCGTGGATTTCATGGTGACCCAGCGGAGGGAAGGGAATTGGGCGGTGCAGGCGATCGAGATTAACCTGCGTCGGCAAGGGACGACCCAAGGGACGACCCCATCCGATGATGACAATGAGAGGGTTAATTTAGGGGCAATATAACCCCCAGGATGGACTGTTTTACAGCGGGCGGGGGCAGGCGAAATATTATAAGGCGACGGACTATTTGGAGAGCGATCGCTATCGGGGATTATTGCCGGGGGATGTGATTGGGGCGATCGCCCGCAATGGACTCCAATTTGATCCCACAACGGAGACGGGAACAGTGCTCCATATGATGGGGGCGGTGACCCAGTTTGGAAAATTAGGAATGACCTGTATCGGTGATTCCTCCAACGAAGCCAGGGCGATTTATCAGCGAGTAGTTGGGGTGTTGGAGCAGGGGGCGATCGGGGTGCTTTGCTAGGATCAGAGCGTCCTCGCCCTGTCCTGCCCTATGGTATTTTCTGCGATTGATAGTGGAGTTGAAGGTACCAAGCTCCCCCGATCGCCGTCGGAGCAGGTTCGATTGCTTCAGACCCAGCTGCGCGATCGCTGGCAGTCCGTGGACCTCTTCGATACGGGCGACTATGACATTGTGGTGATTCCATCCGTCACATTGGATTCCCATGAACTTCAGAAGGTACGGGGCTTTTTGCACTATGAAGAACGGTGCCTCTTTTCTCTGATTCGCCTCCGGAATCCCCGAACGCGCTTGATTTACGTCACCTCCCAGCCGCTGCACCCCAGCATTATTGATTACTATCTCCAGTTGCTGCCAGGCATTCCCTTCTCCCATGCCCGCAACCGGCTACTCCTGTTTTCCACCTATGAGGCGTCCCCCAAATCTCTCACCCAAAAAATATTGGAGCGCCCCCGATTAATCGAACGAATTCGGCGGGCGGTGCGTCGCGATCGCGCCTATGCCATTTGCTATAACGCTACCGATTTAGAACGGGAGCTGTCGATCAAACTGGACATCCCGTTGTTAGCCACCGATCCGGATCTGCAAAACTTCGGCACCAAAAGCGGCAGCCGGCAAATTTTTGCGGAGTGTGAGGTGCCCCATCCTGATGGGAGTGCGCTAGTCCATACCGTTGATGACCTTGCCCAGGCGACCCAAGCCCTGAAACAACGAAATCCTGAACTGCAGCGGTGTGTGGTGAAACTGGATGAAGGATTTTCCGGCGAAGGGAATGCCCTATTGAATTTGCGGGAGCTGGACGATCGCCCGTCCCTACCGAAAATTTACCAACGCTTCCAAACCATGCGGTTCCAATCCAGCGATGAAACTTGGGAAACTTTTCAACGGAGCATTCCCGAGTTGGGGGCGATCGTAGAAGCGTTTATCGAAGGGGAAGTGAAGCGATCACCCAGCGTTCAAGGGCGAATTTCCCCGTGCGGCAAGGTGGAAATCCTATCCACCCACGACCAAATTTTGGGTGGACCCGATGGGCAGATCTTCCTAGGCTGCGAGTTTCCGGCCTATGTGGATTATCGATTGCAGCTGCAACACTATGGGCAACGGGTGGGCGATCGTTTGGCGAAGTATGGGGCGCTGGAGCGGTTTGGGGTGGACATTGTGGTGGGGCAGCGGGATAACGGGCAGGGGGATGTGCAGGCGAGCGAAATTAATTTGCGCAAGGGGGGAACGACTCACCCGTTTATGGCTATGAAGCTGTTGACGAAGGGGGAGTACAACACGGAGGACGGGCGATTTTACAGTTTGCAGGGGCAGGCGAAATACTACAAAGCGACTGATAAGTTGGAGAGCGATCGCTACCAGGGATTATTGCCCAGTGATCTGATGGATGCGATCGCCTTTAATCAACTTCACTTCGACACCAGTACCGAAACAGGCACCGTGTTTCATTTAATGGGCTGCCTATCAGAATTTGGCAAAGTGGGCATGACCAGCATCGGCAACTCGCGCGGAGAAGCTGAGGCGTTATATTCCCAAGTTGCCCAAGCACTGGATCAGGAAACCTCCGACGAAGCGATGGACCGCTTAACCACGCCATTTTCATGGGCCACAATGCCTTAGGAGCGAGGCGTGTACATTGCCCGCAGCACCAAAGCCGGATCAATCCAATCTTTGCCGTATTTGATGCCCCAGTGTAGGTGCGGTCCCGTGGTGCGCCCGGTCATACCGATGCGACCAATGCGGGCTCCCGTTTGCACCATTTGCCCTTCCCACAGTTCAACGCCGCTGCCAGGATCTTTCAAATAGCGCCGCCCGTCGCGAGTGCCCGCCCGTCCCTTCATATGGCAATACACGTGCTGCCAGTTGCCCGACTGAATGCGAACCGCCGTGCCGCAGCGATCGCCATCGGAGATTTTAATCACCTTCCCCGCCCACCAGTTGCGAATATAGCTACCTTTGGGAGCCGCCAAATCTAAACCCCGGTGAAACTCCCAGCGACCGCCAGATCCGCGATAACCAAACGCCGATGTATAGCTTTGGAAATTTTCCACGGGAAATGAACCGCGCTGCCAGGGGCTACCGCCGGCATAGGCAGCGGCTCCTTGCTGCTGGGGTGGGGCGATCGCTGGCACTGCCGCCGCACTGCTGGCGACCTTAGTGGAACTGTTGTCTGCCTTTTGGGAGCTTGCCTGGGGGCTGGGCTCAATTTTTGGCTTTCGAAGCTGCCCTTTCGGCAAATTGCTCCCGGGCGGCTGAAGGATAGCCTGGGTGTTACCTAAGGATTCGAGGGAAGTGCTGTTATTGCTTTCACCATTAGCTTTAGGAGGACCAGCATCTTTTGCAGCGCGGGATGCTTCAATCCAATCCTCCACCTGTTCCGTATCGCCATTAGGACTGCTGCTGCCCGCCATAAAATCTCGCGTTTGGGCCGCGATCGCCACCAGCAGCTCCGTCGACAAAATCCCCGCCCCAAATAGCCCCACCACCAGCGCCACATTAAGACGACGCTGAAGTTGGCGAAGGGAAGGATTTCGATGTTTGGACGGTACTAGCTTTTGAGAGGTCAAAACCTTTAATCAACTGACGCTAGGAGCGCCATAAATCCTGCTATTAATACAGTTCCTGCACCGACTTTATCGAATTTTTTTTGGAACGTCTACCGAAATTACGCCCATTTGCACACTTTGCAACGCCATTATGGGCAACTCATATGGATGACTCAAATTATTGATTGAATCGTTATTTGAACCTGTCGGGAAATTGTCCAAATAGCCCCAACGAAGACGGGACATCAATGACAGTCGGTTTAATCAAAACAAGACACGTCGAAACATGCTGCCAAAGTAATCGTTGATTCAAGAAAGAACAAGACAAACCGAGGCATTTTGCCAAAGCTAAAATCGCACTACGCAATTAGAAGATATACGCCCTTTGAAATACAAAAGCCTAGGGAATCTTGCTGCTATTTAGCTTGAGACTTAATTGATGACAACTCCTAAATGTCGGGTCAATTTTTGGAGTTTTTTGAAGAAGGATGAGTGGGAGGAATATTGTCCCGAACGTTGACGACGGGCGATCGCACCGACTCCGTTAGGGACGTGTCCAAACTAAGCTCTGCGCCACAGCGCTTGCAAAACTGAGCGTCAGGATCATGAAACATCCAGCCACAGCCGGAACAGTCTTGGTTCACTTTTTGCACGCTGCGAATAAGCTGGCGCACCAGCTCACCAATTTGCCACGGAATTAGGGTAATCCCCGCCAAAATCATCAGTAACGTCACCAGTCGCCCAGCGTTCGACAGGGGCGTAATATCTCCAAAGCCCACGGTGGTCATGGTCACAACAGTGAAGTAAAACGCGTCTAAAAAGTTATGAATGGCGCTGTAGGGGGTGTTGTGCTCAACGTTATAAATTAATCCGGCAGCAATAAAGAGCAAACACAGCAGCGTCAGGAGAATACGTCCGAGAATTTGACTGTCGGCAAGGCTGAGGCGGCTGAGAATACGGCGGCGATCGAAAAAACGCAACAGCAGTAAAATCCGAAACGATCGCAACAGGCGCACGTACAAAATATCCCAGCCCCCCAACACCATGGGCACCACGGCCACCAGGTCAATTAACGAATAAATTTGAACGGGATATCGCCAGCGGTTTGACGCGGACCACCAGCGCAAGGCGTATTCAGCAATAAATACAATCGACAGGCAACGGTCTATGCGGTGCAACGTTTGGGCGATCGCCGGATCAATATCGAAGGTGGTTGCCACAAAAATCGCAGACGTAGCAAAAATCGCCCCCAGCAGCACCGAATTCACCGCCCAGCTCACTGGGGTGTCCTTTTCATCATGCCACGACCGTAGGCGATCTCGCCGGGGCAGGTGCCTAGCATTTTCGCCCGATTGATCGCCCGGTTGTTCGCCCGGTTGTTCGATAGCCTGTGTTTCACCAGATTTAAGA
>CALCTI010000727.1 GCA_937894105.1 uncultured cyanobacterium | reverse complement strand
TTAATCTCCAGAAGCCTTATGCAGTGGGGAGTACACGCCCTTTAAAAACAAACAAGGCTAGGGGCTGAAACCCTCACGGCTTTTGACTTAGGGATTTAATTGATGTCAGCTCCTAGTGTCACCACTGACGCCTCAAATTTGACAGTTTTTACATGAAGAGATCAACACTGCCTACTTAAAGAGAGGAAAAGCAGGTCAATTATAAAAAGTTGACTTGACTAGCCGTTTTATGAAGTTCCCATGAAGTGTGAGGGGACTATAAAGGCTTCACAGTTAATTGAAGAGTGGGTAAAGATGCAAAATCGGGGGTTCCAGGGAGTTGGACCCCACGAGTAACTTGAGGATGTAGTTGCTCGCTAGCCTTGATTCTTTAGCTATGAAATTCAATTCCACTTTTACGAAGCTTTCCGCCATTGCTGTTTCAGGCGCCATCCTTTCTTCCGCTGCGATCGCCGAAGCAGTCAGTATTAATCGCACCACCGGTTTCTGGACCGGCGTCACCGGCGGCGAAGAAATTGTCTACGGAAACAACGACGGTTCATCCACCACCTTCGGACCCAGCACCGTTCAAGGAACGACTGGCGAAAACCAAGCGCGCTGGGGCACCCCCTTCCAAGGAAGCGCCAGCGACCACGACTCCAAAAGTGGCTTAGGGTTCGAAGGCGTTGGTGCCACGGATGTTGACTTCGGTGAAGTCTTCCAATTGGGAACCTTAACCCACTACAACAACCCCATTCACTTGGGCGGAGCCGCCTCTGCTGCCAGCCTTGATTTGGAATTGGACCTAGGTGACCTGGGCGTCAAGTCCTTCGACTTCAACTTCGACATTGAAGAGACCCCTAACTCGGAGTCTTTGGAAAACTGCGCTTATGACAGCGACGTTCCCTGTGCTGACCGCATTTCCTGGACCAGCGCATTC
This sequence comes from uncultured cyanobacterium, assembly GCA_937894105.1. GTDB lineage: Bacteria > Cyanobacteriota > Cyanobacteriia > CACIAM-69d > CACIAM-69d > CALGDE01. Next base: position 3,056 of record CALCTI010000727.1, on the reverse strand, counting down.
TCCTCCGAAAGCTTCACCGTTGAAGGTCAGAAGTACACCGTTGAGCTGTTGGGCTTTAGCGAAACCGCTGGTTCTTCTCTGATTCAGGAGTTTATTTCCCAAGAAAACCGTAGCTCTGCCGTTAACCTATTCGCTCGGTTGACCATTGCTCCTCCTTCCACGGGCGTGCCTGAGCCTGCTGCTTTGTTGGGTATCGGATTTGTGGGCTCCTACTTGGTTGCTCGTCGTCGTCGTCGCGGCTAAGTCACGGAAGGTATTGGCTGGGCTGCCTTGTGCAAAAGTGTTGAGCCGTAGCAATATTCAGGGGTAACTACAGCACGATTTCGTGTCCTAGTGAATGGAATTCTGTTCAGCTCTTAACAGGAGGTTTCTCGAGATGGCTGGTTGGATTGATAGGGTCTAGCCAAGCGATCAACAATAAGTACCGTCAACTGAAGGTTTAACAGTTCGAGTTCGATAGTTTTATTTCAATTGCAGGGTGGTTTTGGTCAAAAGTCCAAAGCCACCCGTTTTTTTGCGCTTTTTACGTAATTTTCGATGGGAAGCAGGGACTAAATTAGTGTTAGCTGAAACCAGTGAGGATACTGGTAACGGGAAGTCTGCCACATATTATTGGACCTGCCAGTGCCTTTAAACAGCATTTTAAAAAAACGAATTTTAAAAAATCGCCTTTTAAACTCCTTTGCCTCCGGTACAGGAGGGGGAGCGATCGCCATTTTCGCTTTGATGAATCCAGTGGTCGCAGGGGCTCATTTAACAGAAACGTTTCACGCTGAAATGCTTACCGCCGTGGATCAAGCGTTTCAGGTGGTATATCCTCCCGAAACCCACCAAACCACTAGCGATCGCATCTTCTTTATTGGCAGCGGCGGACAAGGGGTGACAGTGACGGCGGCGGCGGGCGAGGCGATCGCCATTCACCAAAGCCCAGGGGGAAATTTTGCACCCAGCTTTCCCCTGGCAATGGGTGAAAATCGATTTCTTTTACGCCAGGGAAACCGTACCATTACCCGGATTGTGACGCGGGTGCCGGTGCTTGTAGCGGATGACAACGGTTGGGTAAGCGGTCAGGTTTTGCCCCAGGGAGATTTAGGGCGGCTGCCGGGGGAGCAGCTTTGTTTTCGGGCGACGGGATTGGCTGGGTTGTCGCCGTTGGTGCAATTCACTGGGAGGCGATCGCCCCTGGAAATTCCTTTGATACCCCAAGATTCTGGATCGGCACTGTTAGATAACAAGGCGGCGCTAGTGGATCAGACGGATCCAGATCGGGAGAATCCGGCGCTGGGGTTTTATGGCGGCTGTTTAACGTTGCCCATAATGGACGGCCCCTACGGCGCTGGGGAGTTGCGGGGGGGGCGGAGTTCGCTGGGGCTGGGGAACTTGGAAATTTTTGACCCGGACCGGCTGCCCATGGTGGAGGTGATGGCGATCGCCGGGGTGGCACGAACGGGACCTAGCACCAACCATTCCCGCCTGACGCCTCTGCCCCTGGGAACGCGGGCAACGGTGACCGGCTACGACGGCGAAGGGCAGCGGCTGGGTTACGGCGCGTGGATTCGGAAACGGGAAACAGCGTCAGTGCCCAACGGAGTCCCACTCCCCGCTCGCCTGCGCAGCGTCACCAGTCGCCCACCTCGCCGCAACAATATTTCTAATCGGGACAATATTTCTAATCGGGACAACCTGGGTACTCTGGACAACGCGACAGAAATTCGCTTTCCTTTGGATCGCACAGTGCCCGTATCCGTGGACCAGGGCGATCGCCACATCACCCTAACCCTGCACCACACCATTGCGGAGACAGATATTGTGGCCGTGTCTCGCGATTCCGCCGTGGAGCGGGTGACCTGGCAGCAAACGGAGCCCACCACCTTGCAATTTCGCGTGGATCTGCGAGGGCGTCCCTGGGGCTACAAAGTGCGCTACGACCAGAACACCCTAGTGTTACGGGTTAAACATCCGCCGAAATTGGGGCAAAATCCTACCCAGCCCCTGCAAGGGACGACGATTTTAATTGACCCGGGGCATGGTGGCGACGAGCAGGGGGCGATCGGCTCCACCGGCTACCCAGAGAAAGATGACAAATTATTGGTATCCCTAGCATTGCGAGAAGCGCTGCAAGCCAAGGGAGCACGGGTGGTGATGACCCGAGAGACCGATAAATTTGTCAGCCTGGGTGATCGCCAAACCCTAATCGCCGCAACAGAGCCTACCCTAGCCCTGTCCATCCACTTCAACGCCCTTCCCGACTCGGGAAATCCAGAAACCACCGCCGGCATTGGTATGTTCTGGTACCATCCCCAGGCGCAAAAACTATCGGAGCATTTACAAGATGCCCTAACCCGCCACCTCAATCGCCCCACCTACGGCGTATTTTGGAACAATCTGGCGTTAACGCGTCCCAGCGCCTCCCCATCCGTGTTGCTAGAGCTAGGGTTTATGACCCACCCGGAGGAATTTGAATGGATTAGCGATTCCCAAACCCCCTCGGCGATCGCCACCGTCCTCACCGATGCCATCACCACCTGGCTAAAACCCTAGCTGCCTTAAATTACGTTTCCTAAAACAACGCCCCCGCCCCCTAAGTTCGCTACAATTATTGCCGCGAGTTAACCGCCCTACTTTCAGAGCTAAACTTGCCCTTTAGCTTCAACCCTTCCCGCCAACGTTTATAACAATCAGCCCTAGCAGGGAATAGTGCCACCCCATGAGTCCAGAAGATATGACTTGGGACGTTCCCACGATCACCATTACCGATCCCGCCGGGCGTCAGCTTAATTGCTACGTTGAACACGCCCTTGAAGTGGAGGGACAGGATTACTTGCTCCTTCACCCCATCGATTCCCCCGTAGAAATTGTCACCTGGGAGCAGGAGGACGACGATACGCCCACGGTGGTGGAGTCGGAGAAAACCATTAAGGTGCTGTTTCCCACAGCGAAGGCGGTGCTGGCTGAGGAAAATCTATCCCTAAAAGAGTCGGCAGTAACGTTGACGGTGTCTGGAGAGTTGCCAGAGCTATCGGAGGATGACGACGACGAGTTAGACGAGGGGGAGG
>CALCTI010000726.1 GCA_937894105.1 uncultured cyanobacterium | reverse complement strand
TTCGTCGCCAGGCAGAACGCCGCGCCGATGTGGACTCGTACATGGTGGAGGTAATTTCCGGCGTTCAAACGGTTAAGGCGCAAAATATCGAGCTGAAATCCCTGTGGAAGTGGCAAGAGCGCTACTCCAAGATGATTCAGGCGAACTTGAAAACCATCATGACCGGTACCACCATTAACGGAGCCACGGAATTTATAAATAGCCTGTCCCCCCTGGCGCTGTTGTGGGTGGGAGCATATCTGGTAATCGACAATCAAATTACCCTGGGTCAGTTGATTGCATTCCGCATTTTGTCGGGCAATGTTACGGGCGCATTGCTGGGCTTGGTGGGCGCGTGGCAGCAGGTGCAGGAAATTACCATTTCCGTTGAGCGCCTATCGGACATTGTGGACAGCGAGACGGAGTCGAACGAGGCGGACCGGAACATTATCCCCATGCCGGAGCTTCAGGGGCACGTGAAATTCTCCGATCTGTGCTTCCGTTTTGTTGATTCGGGTCCCCTACAGTTATCCAATGTGAACCTGGACTTTCCTGTGGGAACGTTCGTTGGCATTGTGGGTGAAAGCGGCTCCGGTAAAAGTACGCTGATGAAGCTGCTCCAGCGTTTGTATGCGCCTGATGCGGGCTGGATTCAAATTGATAGTTACGATATTGCCAAGGTGGAGCTGTATTCCCTGCGGCGACAAATCGGGATGGTGCTCCAGGATACGTTGCTGTTTACGGGAACGGTGCAGGAAAATATTATGCTGGCGAACCCCGATGCCACGGTCGAAGAGGTGATCCACGCGGCGAAGGTGGCCGTGGCTCACGACTTTATTATGGAGCTGCCCAATGGTTACAACACGGTGGTGGGTGAGCGGGGTACCGGTTTGTCGGGGGGACAGCGCCAGAGGATTGCGATCGCCCGGACGGTGCTGCAAAATCCCCGAATGCTGATCCTAGACGAAGCCACTAGCGCCCTGGATTACAACTCGGAGCGTCAGGTGTGTAATAACCTGGCGGTGGAATTTAAAAACCGCACGGTATTCTTTATTACTCACCGTCTCAACACCATTATCAACGCCGATACCATCATCATGATGGACAAAGGTGTGGTGGCTGAGCAGGGCACCCATAAAGAGCTGATGGAAACTAAGGGGCGCTACTATTGCCTCTTCCAACAGCAAGAGGGAAGCTTTAACTAAACCGCTTCAACTAAAGCGCTTCAGGCTTCCCGTTGAAGTATCCTGGGCTTTGCGAAACCTTGTGAGACCGATGGCGTCGTAAAAGAGTAAACTGCATAGCTAATTAATCCCAACTCGTCCAGATATGCCTAGCTGATGTTTGTGTAGATTTTTTCTTGCCCCTAAAAGTAAAAGGTCTAGACGAAAGGCTAGGCGTTATCGCCCACTTTGGTAACAATTCCATGTTGAGAAGGTTTGTCGGAAAAGAAGAAAAACCGGTTTTGCTGGAGCGCCCGGCGATTCTAACGAGCGCCTTTATTTGGGCAATTATGACCGTGGTGGTGTCGGGAATTACCTGGGCGGCGGTGGCCCAAATTGACCAGTCGGTGCCTGCCAACGGCAAGTTGGAGCCGGAGGAGGGTGCTAAAGAAGTGAAGGCTCCCTCTGGGGGGGTTGTGCGGGAAATTTTGGTGGAAAATAATGATCGCGTGGAAGAGGGGCAGCTTTTGGTCACCTTCGACCCCACTGGTGAAGAAGCAGACTCGGACTCTCTGAAGCGCAACCGCACCTCCCTTCAACGACAGTTAGACGTGCTGCGGTCCGAAGCCACGGGCACTGATGTGGGAGGTTTAAATAGTGGTGGCGCGGTGACAGACCTGCGTCGTAATCGCCAGGTGCGGGTCTCAGAAAATGCCTATTATCGTTCCCTGCTGCGGGGAGAAACGCCCCCGGCTCCCAGCCAGCGTAGTCGTTTGGTGGAAAATCGGTCAGCCCAGGCGTTGCGGGTGGCTCAGCTGCGATCGCAATTGGATGAGTTTAATCAAGATGTGGCTGACGTGCGGGTGCAGGTGGTTGCCCTGAAAGAGCGTTTGCAGCAAAATCGTCAGCGTCTGGAAATTAACGAGGGTATTGTGGCGGACCTGGAGCCGTTGGTGCGAGAAGGGGCAATTCCTGAGTTGCAATATAAGCAGCAGCAGCAGACCGTTTTAAGCAACGCTGAAAGTGTCACCAATATTGAAGGGCAAATTGCCAGCTTGCAGGAGCGGCAAGGGCGGCTGCTAGCTTCCATTCGTGGTAAACGTCAGGAAATTGGCTCCACTCAGGCGGCGTGGGCGGCGGATATTGAAAATCGGATTGCGGCGAATGATCAGGCGATCGCCGATATTGATACTCAGCTAGCCCGGACCAACTTGGATAATCGCCGGCAAAGTGCGGGGGTGCGCGGACAAATTGCCCAGGTGGATGTGCAGATTATTCGGGCAGATCAGGCGGAGCGTTATCA
>CALCTI010000725.1 GCA_937894105.1 uncultured cyanobacterium | reverse complement strand
CGGGCACAGGTAAAGGATTGGACGGTTGGACTGGCTGCTCGGAGGAGGGTGGTGAGGGTTGGGTGGGGACGTTCTGGGCTGGAGCGGCAGGGGATGGGGAGGCTGGAACGATCGCCCCGTCAGGCACAGAAGAATTTGATTGCGCTCCTGAGTCTCCCGATTGGGTGATCGCACAGCTTAGCTGCTCGCCGTCGGGCACAACAATTTCAATTACTGGCTGGGGCGCGGCGGTTCCACTATTGGCGGTGCCCGTAGCGTCGGTGAGGGCTCCCCCGAGAAGCTGACCTACCACGATTTTGGCGCGATCGCCCGCCTGGGTCATTAACCCGCGATCGCACGCCGATTGGGTGACCGTGTTCAGGGCTTTCTGCTGGGCTAGGGTAATGAGCTCCGGAGCCACGTCGGGACCGAGCCCGAGAAATCCTCGGTTGTAGTCGTATACCCGCGATCGCGACACATCAATTTTGCTATCTAAAATCTTCGGCGCTGGCAAGGTCACCGTCAGGGTATTGCCATCCCACACCACGTCTTCTTTCTTCACCGCCCCCAGGTCAATGCCCGCCCGCACTTCTCCGTAGGCGATATATAGCAGTCTGGTGGAGCCTACGGTTACCTGCCCCAGCTGCAAATCCCGACTGGTGGGAATAATCGCTTCGGTGCTATACACCATGGTGGTCAGTTCGCTAGCGCCCCGAATTTTATTGATGGTGAGCGATCGCACATCTACTTTCGGCGCAGACTGGGTCACCGCCAAATTTTCCTGCATCCAGCCGCCAATATCTCGCGTCCAGTTGCCCAGCCCGTTAATGGTCATCGCCACCAACACCAGCCCGCCGCCTACCAAAATGGCCGGAACGCTGCGAATGGGCTGCAGCACCGCCGGGCGCTTTTCCTTGGGAACCGTCTCTTTGGGTTTGGTGTTGGTGTCTTTCGTATTCTGGCGCTTAAAAAGACCGAGCATAGGGCTTTCCGGTAGAAACAGCGGGGGACGATTGCGATGGGAGTTAGAGGCGTGACTCAGAAGGTTGACTCAGCACAAAGAAAGTCACTGGCTTCTCCCATAGTTAAGGGGAGCTTTATGCTGAACTGGCGCTGGTAGCAATTAGTTCCAGAAATTCCGCCTCCGATAAGCAAGGAATCTCTAAAGATTTCGCTTTCTCCAGTTTAGAGCCTGCCGCTTCTCCCACGACCATATAGCTAGTTTTCCGGCTGACGGACCCTGTTACCTTCCCCCCTAGGACTTGGATTTTAGTTTTAGCCTGGTCGCGACTTAAGGTAGGCAATGTGCCCGTTAATACAAAAGTCTTGCCCGCTAGGAATTGGGAATTAGTGTTACCGACGGATTCAGCGGCGGTGTGTTCCAGGGCTAGCCCGTGGTGGCGCAGTTGATTGACCAATTGGAGATTGGCGTCCACGGCAAACCATTGTCCCAGCGATCGCGCAATTTCCTCCCCAATGCCAAACACCGCCGCGATTTCCTCCTCCGTTGCCCCCGTCAGCTTTACGATCGACGGGAAACTTTCCACCAGGGTCTTGGCATTCACCGTCCCAATAAGCGGAATACCTAAGCCATACAGCACCCGCGAAAAGGATTGTTGCTTCGATTGGGCGATCGCCGCCGCCAGATTTTCCGCCGATTTTTGACCCACCCGCTCCAACGGCAACAGCGCCTCCACGGTGAGGGTGTATAAATCAGCAATGGAGCTAACTAGATCCGCCTCCACCAACTGCTCCACTAGCTTTTCCCCCAGCCCCTCAATATCTAGGGCATTCCGGCTTGCCCAATGGCGCATACTGCCCCGCAAAATCGCCGCGCAGGACACATTAACACAGCGGGTTTTGGCCTCCCCCTCCGGTCGCACCGTGGGTGAATCGCACACGGGACAGGTGTCGGGCATGGCCACCAGGGTGGCACCAGGGGAACTCAGCTCCGGCAAGGTACGCAGCACTTCAGGAATAATTTCCCCCGCCTTGCGCACCACCACCGTGTCGCCAATGTGAATATTTAGCTCCATAAGGCGATCGCTATTGTGCAACGTGGCTCGCGACACCGTCGTCCCAGCCAGGGAAACCGGTGCCAGCTCTGCCACTGGGGTAATGGCTCCCGTGCGTCCCACCTGAAACGTAACGCCGAGCACTTGGGTGGGGGCTTCTTCGGCGGCGTATTTGTAGGCGATCGCCCAGCGGGGAAATTTTTGCGTAAATCCGAGCTGGCGCTGTAATTGGCGATCGTTCAGCTTAATCACCACTCCGTCGGTCATATAGGACAGGTCGTGGCGATTCCGATCCCACGTTGCGCAATAGCCCTGCACCGCCGCAATATTTTTACACAGCTCCCGGTTGGGATTTACCCGAAAGCCCAGCTTTTCCAGGGTGTGCAGGGTGTCCCAATGGGTTTGCGGCCACCTCGCTGGCGGATCCCCTGGCTCCCGGTTCGGGTCAATTTGGAGTACGTAGGCAAAGAAATCTAGCGATCGCTCTGCCACCAGCCGAGAATCCAACAGCCGCAAGGTACCCGCCGCCGCATTGCGCGGATTGGCAAATAAATTTTCTCCCGCCGCCGCCTTCTGCTGGTTCATCGCATCAAAGCTTGCCAGGGGCAAAAACGCCTCCCCCCGAATTTCCACCCGCCCCGGCACCGAATCCCACCCCGCCGCTTCCCACCGCAATCGCAATGGAACTGACCGAATGGTCTTCACATTTTGGGTAATATCCTCCCCCTCGCTCCCATCCCCACGGGTGGCACCTCGCACCAAAACCCCATCCTCGTAGGTCAGCGCCAGCGCCGAACCGTCAATCTTTAGCTCACACACATAGCGATCGTCGTCGCCCCATGCCATATCCTGCTGCTGCATATAGCGCCGCCATTTATCTTCCCAGCCTTGAAGCTCATCGCCATCAAAGGCATTTTCCAAGCTAAACAGGGGAATGTGGTGGCATACGGTGGTGAACTGGCTGGCGGGGCGACTGCCAACGCGCTGGGTGGGACTATCGGCAGTCACCAGCTCGGGAAATGTCTCCTCCAAATCCTGAAGCTCTCGATACAGCCGGTCGTAAACGGCGTCTTCCATAATGGAATTCGCCTGCACGTAATAGGCATAGCCCGCCTTTTGGAGTTGGAGTCGCAATTGCCCCGACCGCTGCTGTGGGTTTGGCGTATCAGCGGAGTTGGCACCGGCGGTAGAAGTCATAGGAAAGTCGAGGCAGCATAATAAATCGGAGGGTGCTTTGGTAGCGAGGGCTGGCACCGTTATAGCGTTGATATCTGTATCATAGTTACGCCATTGAACGGATGTGATTTCGAATTGTTAGAGCCTGATCTCCAGTTTTTCAAGGACTCCCCAAACTTCATGTATCTCCTAATCTTCAAGCGAATAGCGCGATGCAGAAAAGTTGCTGTGGTCAGTTTGCTGGGAGGGCTGGGGGCGATCGCCCTAACCGGCTGCTCTGACTCTTTAGAATACTCCCTCGCCGCCGATCCTAGTCTCTGC
>CALCTI010000724.1 GCA_937894105.1 uncultured cyanobacterium | reverse complement strand
CTAAAAACTCCTGATGTGGATGCGATCATCGGGCTGCATATTTGGAATAATTTGGCGGCGGGGACCGTTGTGGTGCGCTCTGGTCCCCTGATGGCGGCGGTGGAAACGTTTCACCTGAAGATATTGGGCAAAGGCGGTCACGGAGCAATGCCGGACCAAACCGTCGATTCCATTGTGGTGGCGTCCCAAATCGTTAATGCGTTACAAACCATTGTGGCTCGCAACGTGGACCCCATTGACTCGGCGGTGGTGACCGTGGGGACTTATCAGGCGGGTTCTGCTCTGAACGTGATTGCCATTAGCGCTGACCTAAGCGGCACCGTGCGCTACTTCAACCCCAAGCTGGTGGGGGCGATCGAACATCGCATTCGACAAATTGTTGACCACACCTGCCAAATGCACGGTGCCACCTTTGAGCTGGATTACAAGCGTCTGTATCCGGCGACGGTGAATGACCCGGCGATCGCCACCCTGATCAAATCTATTGCCGAAGACGTGCTCGAAACGCCCCTGGGCGTTATCCCCGACTGCCAAACCATGGGCGGCGAAGACATGTCCTACTTTTTGCAGGCAGTACCCGGCTGCTACTTTTTCCTAGGATCCGCCAACGCCGCTCAAAACCTGGATTACCCCCACCATCACCCCCGCATCAACTATGACGAGTCGGTCCTAGTCCAAGAGGTAGAAATTTTTGCGCGGTGCGTCGAGACATTTTGTGGCGAGCCTCAGTAAATAAACCGTAGCCCACTTGTTTTACGTGCGTGTTTTATATGCGTATTTTACGTGCGCGCTATGTGCGACTATGGGTGGCTGACTGACAATTTCTTTGCGGACAGTAAAGTCTGTTGTGGCTTATGTAACCAAAGGCTTTAAACAAAGGTTTTAAACAATAGTTCTAAGCCGCAATACACCGAGGGAATTGTGATTTTTTAGCCTATTCGTCAGGTTCAATAGTCGATGTTAAGCCATGGTTTTTTAACGTTTCACAATAGAACTCTGCATGCTCCTGGGCACAGGTAATAACCAGTGCAATGCCGCTACTGTGGGCTTCCATCATAATATCTACTGCCTGAGGCTGAGTTAGACTTGCCACCGTTTGCAGTAGGGTTTGAACCACGTGCTCCATACTATTGAAATCATCGTTATGAAGCAGCACTTTGTAGTTAGGCGCGTGCTTACGAATCGTTTCTTGACGAGTCAGAACTTCAACGGACACGGTGTAATTCTCCTATTTAAGCCTTGCTAAAACTAGTAACTTACTGTTGCCTTTTTATGATTTTGCTTGTTGCCTACTTTTATCTAACAACAAAAATTCAACAACAAAAATCCGATAACAAAAACTCAGCCAATAGAATCCAACAAACAAAGTTTTTGATGGGTTTTTAGTAAATTAACACAAACAAAAGCAAGGTCTCCCATTTGTATCGAGAAACCTTGCTTAAAGACCCTGCTTAAAGGTTAAAGAGCTAAAGTCAGCGCTGCTTACGAGGCATTACCGGGTCGTCCTTCTGAGCGTCCCTGGTCTAGGAAATGGTCAACGCCCGTTTCGTAAGACCCTGCCGCGATCGCCGCCACCACATCGGGATTATTCTGCAAATAAAACGCCTCGCTGTAGTCCGGTCCCGGCTGCAACCCTTGGAACTGACCAATTTGAATAAAGTGCTCCCACGCGATCACCGCCACACCACTGGCTAAATCAGCCTGCACCTGGGGATTATTGCTGATGTAGAATCCAGCGTTAAACACTCCTTCAAAGGGCGGTCGCCCCTCGGGAATGCCCACCCTCAAGAAGTGGTCAAAGGCATTGCGGAACCGACCGGCAGTAATTCCCTCCTGGGCATCGGGATTCTGCGCCAAATAACTGGCTGGATCAAAGCCTGCCACTGGAATTTGACCCGCCGCTAATCCCACTCGCACAAAATATTCAAAGGCGCTGGGGAACTGACCGCTAGAAACCGCTGCCGCCGCTTCCGGGGTGTTTTGCACATAGAATGCCTCGTCAAATACTTCGCTAGGACGGAATCCTTGGAACTGACCAATGGTGCGGTAGTGGTCAAAGGCCCCAGGGATATTGGTGGGATCAATTTGCCCCTGAAGTCCATTGGCCGCCACATAAAATGCCGGGTCAAAGAGCAACACAAAAGGATTTCGACCTTCAAATTGCCCTGATCGCAGGAAGTGCTCAAAGCCACTAATAAACTGAGAGCCTACCAGGGCGGCCACATCAGGATTCTGTTGCAGGTACAGCGCTTCATCAAAGAGGGCGCTGGGGTTGGCTCCAGAAAACTGACCAAATTGCACAAAGTGGGTGAATGCGTCGGGGACAATGCCCTGGGCGATCGCCTGCTGTGCCGCTGGTGTGTTCCGCAGATAGAAACCCTCATCAAAATACTGGGCCACTAAGCTGCCGCCACTGGACACCCCCAATTCGTAAGCCAGCGCATTGGCCGCAGGCACAATCTCCGTCGGCGCAGTGGGAGGCAACGGCGTCCCGCCCCCGGGTGTTGGCGGCGGTGTCCCAGGAGGCGTCGGCGGCGTGCCGGGAGGGGGCGGCGTCCCAGGAGGAGTGGTGGGCGGCGTCCCAGGAGTACCCGGAGGAGTTCCACCAGGCGGCGTGGGAATTGGATTATCCAGAGACGTAAACGTTGTGCTCGCCAGATTAATCACCGTTGATGCCTCATCAGGATCGTTGCTAATAATCTCCAGCGGTCCCGTAAAGTTACCCACCGTAGTGGCGAACAGCTCCAGCGCTAAAGTTGCACTTTCTCCAGGGGGAATGGGAGGAATAAACTGATTGGCCAATCGATACCCTTCAGGAACCCGAATCTCAATAATCGATAAAGGCTGCTGTCCCTGATTCTCCAGGGTGAAATTAACGGGAATCGGCTGTCCTGCTGGCACCAGCCCAAGGCTGACAAACCCGTCGTCAATGGCATTGCCGTTGGGGTCCAAAATGTTGATGTCAGGTCCGCCGGTCGGCTGCTGAGGTCCCGGTGCGGGAGCCGGAAACGGGAACGGGGGTGGTGTGCCGGGTAGGGGACCAGGGTCAATCGGTGGTCCTGACGGCGGAGGCAAAGGAGGATTAACGCCGGGCGTTGGCGGCATAGGCGGATTCGTTCGGGGTGTTGGCGGTGGGGGTGTTTGGGGGGCAGCATTGACCGTCACTTGCACCGTCGCGGGGTTGGAGGTCAAACCGGCACCGTCCCGAACGGTGTATTGGAAGGTGTCTGTATAGGGGAAAGGAGCAGTGGTGCGAGGAGTGTAAAACACCTGTCCCGTGGTGGCGTCAACGGCTAGGGATCCCCCTTGGGTCGCAGGGGTGACGATAACGGTTGTGGGGTCAATATCGTTATTGGCGTCCGTGTCGTTCGCGATGACGGTTATGGGTAGGGGGGCGACTTGGGTGGAGGACGCGGTGTCGTGAGC
>CALCTI010000723.1 GCA_937894105.1 uncultured cyanobacterium | reverse complement strand
GTCGCGGCCAAAATAACCAAAGCGAAAAATTATTACGGAACAAGGTTTAGATTTACTACGGGAGCATAAAAAATCATCGGAATTCGGGATTTCCACCCTGAGAATCGTTCACTATATGGAGAAGCAACGAATAAAGATCGCCACCTCAAGCTTCTTTAAAAGGCGCTTCAATTCCCATTATTCTATTTTCTTAAACTAGAGATTTTGCTGCTTCAAAATAGCAGAAGCTACTTACTTTATCGGATTATTAAATAATCTCTAAGCATCTATAAACTCAATCATAAATTAATGCCGGTATTTAAATCTTTTAGAGAAAAACCAGCAGGAATATCTCAACAAAAATATTTTGAGCAATATCTTAAACCACCACATTGATTAACCGATGAAAATCTCTTTTACCGACCGTGATTTTGAAATGGCGTTGCTAACATTTCAAGAGCAAACGGGAGCAACTCACCAACGTTCAACGTATGAGAGTACTCTGCTATTGCCTAAGACCTTGGGTGAAGGGCAGCTAAGCCGTACTAACTTTCGCGATCTTGGCTTTGATTTATTTATTCAGAAGCATCTGTTTAACGAAGATCTGTTGCTTACCGCAGCGGCAATGAAGCCACAGATTGCCCCGATCGCGCTCAAATTTTTCCTGTCTGGAAAACTAGGTGGAAGCATTCAGGGACTTAATGCTGAGATTAGTGCTTCTCCAGGGGAATATTGGCTTGTGTATTGTGCTGACCAGGCTAGTCACATAGAGTTGGCGGCGGGTAGCAGCCTCAAGACTGTTGAAATCATCATGACGCTGCAGCAGTTTCAGGAAATTCTGGGCGAAGATTATCAACTTTCTGAATTACAGCAACATTTCAATGGCAAAACGCTAAACCCCTATTGCAAGAGCGGTAAAACTACGCTGCTGCTGGCGATCGCCCTCCAGCAAATCTTGCGCTGCCCCTATGAAGGCTCAACCCGACGATTGTATTTAGAAAGTAAAAGCTTAGAGCTTATCTCCTTGGTCTTGGATCATCTCAAAACCCAACAGCCCTCCTTTCAAGAGCACCAATCACCGTCAAAACAACGCAGGCCCCTTAAGCCCGATGATGTGAGGCTTATTCACCAAGCCAGGGATATTTTGACCAGTCGAATGGATGATCCGCCATCATTGCTAACGTTAGCCCGGCTGGTTGGCATCAATGACCACAAACTGAAACAAGGATTTCACCAGGTTTTTGGAACCACAGTATTTGGCTATCTCCATGACTATCGAATGGAGCGGGCAGCGCAGCTCCTGCAAGGAAATCAAATGACGGTGAGTGGCGTTGCCCAGGCTGTGGGGTTCTCCCATCGAGGCTGTTTTGCCGCGGCATTTAAGCGCAGGTTTGGGGTTAACCCGAGTGATTACCTGGCTGCCCACCGAAAACAGTACTGGGATATACAGCAAAAAGCTCCGCTTAGCGACCATAAAAACTTCGGCTAGCGATCAGACAATTTGTTTTTCGCCTCTAGAATCCAGCCATATCTATTCAAAATTATTTTCAATAAGCAGGCTGGCTTAAGTGTGAGGTTATCTATGAATTCAAGCAGTGCGCAAGGTCGTTTCAGGGGGCAAATTCACCTGCTATTGGCAGGAGTTGCTTATCTAGCCGTAATGCAACCCGTTGGAGCTGAGACGGCTAGCGCCGAGATCACCGACCAGGACACAACGGTCTCTTCGGCGGGCGATCGCCCGCTGAATGGCAATAGTAATGGCAATGGCAGTGGCAGTGGCAATATTGGCAGCGTTCCCTATCTGGGCGAAATAGATTTACCTCCGACCACCGTTGAGGCTTGGACACAGGAAGCGAGTCGGTACGAATTAGCCCAGTCCAGCGTGTCGCAAATTATTGGGGTAGAGGTACAGGAAACTGAGACAGGGATTGAGATTCTGCTAGAGACAGCGGATGGTCAACTGGCAGTTCCGGTAACTACAACAATCGAGAATGCTCTGATTGCCGATATCCCTAATGCCGCATTGAACTTGTCAGGCGAAAATGAGTTTCAAGCCACGGCTCCGGCACACGGAATCGATCAAGTTGCCGTTGTAAGCCTTTCAGACAGAAGAGATAGCGTTGCTATTACAGGCATAGAAGGACCACCCGCGGCTGATATTAGAACCATTGGGCAAGGCTTGGTGCTTAGCGTTACCCCTGGAGTAGCTAGTGGTACGACCGCAGAGGCGATCGCTCCCCTTCGGATTCTCGTTACCGCCCAACGTACCGAAGAAGACGTGCAGGACGTGCCCATTAGCATCTCAGTTCTCACCGGTCAGCAGGTTGAAGACTCCAACATTGACACCTTTAGAGGTGCCGCAGATCGCGTCCCGAACTACACCGTCTTTGATGCCACCGGTTCCCGTTTCTTCGATTACTACAGCATTCGAGGACTATCTAACTTCAACTTTAGCTCTAGGGACGCGGTTGGCTTCTTCATTGACGACGTTCCCTATGATTACGGCGGATTTATTACTCAAGATCTAACCGACGTTGAGCGAATTGAAGTATTACGTGGTCCCCAGAGCACTCTCTACGGCAGAAGCTCCCAGGCGGGGGCCATCAACGTCATCACTCGTCGCCCGACCAACACGTTTGAGTTTAAAGGAGCTCTCAGCTACGGTAGCTTCAACAACCTCCAAACCCAGGCAAGCGTTAGTGGTCCCGCCATTGAAGACCAGCTATTTCTAAGGCTATCGGGTAGCTATGGAGTGCGGGATGGCTATTATGAAAACACTTTCTTAGACGATAGTATCGACGATGAATGGGGAGGCAACATCCGGGGGCAGGTGCTCTGGACTCCCTCGGAAGAATGGGAAATTTTGCTCAATGCGGCCTATGACGGCTACACTTCCGACGGACTGATTTTAGCCTCAGTTGATTCAGATCCCTTTGAACAAGATCAGGACCTCAATGGGATTGGGAATTTGGATACAAATACCCAATCCCTACGAGTCGCTTACAACGGTCCCAATCTGCGGGTCACATCAATTACGACACGGCGCTACTCCAAGCAGGATTTGGAGTCTGACCTAGACCAGAGCATATTAAGTGCGGGGTCGTTTACCAACAAGTTTACGTCGACAGTTTTCAGTCAGGAGCTACGGCTACAATCGCCAGAAACGGCAGAGCAATTGAAATGGCTGGCGGGAGCTTATTATGAATCTCGCAGTTTTAATACCGATGCCGATGGATTCAATTTTGGTCCCGACGCCACGGCCTTGTTTGGTGATTTTGGGGTTCCGGGTGGGGCAAGTTTACGGTTTGCAGATATTGATGAGGATCTATTCGCTGTTTTCGGCCAAGTTAGCTATGACTTAACGGATGACCTAACCGTAACCGCAGGGCTGCGTTACGAGACAATTACGAGCACCCTAGATAGTTTTGAACGTATTTTCTCTACCCCCGGCCTTCCGGATCAAGTGTTGGTGGAGTTCAATGACGTTGAAGAAAGTGGGGACGTTTGGTTGCCGCGGGCGACGATTGAATATCGCTTTAGTCCCGAGGTTATGGTGTATGGCAGTATTGCCAGGGGCTATAGACCGGGTGGTGTTAACTTCCGACCGGATAATGAAGATACTTTGAGCTTTGAAGCGGAGCGATCGTGGAATTTTGAAGTTGGCTTGAAATCTTCGTGGTTAGATAATCGCCTGGGACTGAATTTAGCGGTATTTCACAACCCCGTCGAGAATTATCAGGTAATTTCCTCTGATCCCATATCGTTTTTACCCACCGGAATTGTTAATGCGGATGTGAGCATTACAGGGTTTGAGGTAGAAGCAAGGGCAACTCCCTTTGAAGGGTTTGATATTACGGCGGGTTTTGGATTGGCTGATGCCAATTTTACGGATTATCCGGGGCGCTCTGACTTCGATGGGAATGCGGTGCCTTTTGCCCCCGAGTTTACTTACAATTTAGGACTCCAGTACCGCAGCCCTATTGGTATTTTTGGGCGAGTCGAATTGTCTGGGCTTGGCACGACCTTTTACGACGAGGCTAATACAGTCCAGCAGGATCCTTATGCCCTGGTTAATGCACGCTTGGGGTATGAGTCAGACCACTACGGTATTTATGTCTTCGCAAATAACATTTTCGATACAGAGTATTTGACGTTTGCCTCTCCCTTTGGAGATTCAGCCCTTGGCCTTTATGGAGTGCCTGCTACCGTTGGCGTGCAATTTAGAGCAAAGTTCTAGGGGCTGTCATCAATTGAATCCCTAAGTCAAGAGCTGTAAGGGTTTCAGCCC
>CALCTI010000722.1 GCA_937894105.1 uncultured cyanobacterium | reverse complement strand
GACCCGGTACTCAAGCTTTCCAAATCACTAGCGGCATCCATAAACACCGCCTCCGCCGTATCATCCACCCATAACACCACCGGGCGCTTAATTTGGTCGCGTAACACCTCTCGCGATCGATTCGCCTCCCCAAAAATCCGCGTCAACTCCTCCCGGTCCATCCCCGTCGCCAGCCGCACCATCACCGCCCCCGCTTCGGGAGACTGGTCCAGCACCTCCCCAATGCGCTCAAAAATCACATGCTCCGCCCCCACCCAAACGGAAATCAGCGGCACCGAGCAAAGTTCCTTGAGCTGGGCGATCGCCGCATCCACCAGCGGTCCATAATTACAACGCACCACCATCAGCTTGAACTGCCCCAGCCCCATTTCAATGGCAAAGGATAACCGTTCAAGCGATCGCGGGTCAGGACGAATTTCCATCAATAGGAGAAAGGAAGCAGAACAAGAAATCTTGCGCCCCTCGCCCTTGGGAAAAGGGGCAGGGGCGAGGGCATCAGCGGCGATTGCATAAGCTCTGTCCAATTCTAACGGTTCGCCTCTGCCGATCGCCTTACGAACTCAGTAAAATTACGGCAATGCCTGTCCCGTGATCTGTCCCGAGGTATCCCATGGCAAACTGTCTCAAAATCGCGATCGCCCAGCTAAATCCCACCGTTGGCGACCTGTGTGGCAACCGCAAACGCATTCTGCACTATGCCCAAAAAGCCCACGCCCTCGGAGCAAAGCTGATGGTAACGTCGGAGTTGGCCATTTGTGGCTACCCGCCGCGAGATTTGCTGGTGCGCCCGGGATTTATTAAAGCGATCGCCACCGAACTCCACATCCTGGCCAGGGAGCTGCCGCCTCAGTTAAACGTACTGGTGGGGGCAGCCATGACCAGCGTTGACGCAAAATTGGACCATCCCGCTGAGGCTCTGGTGAATACGGCGGTACTGTTGACTGGGGGAGAATTAAGTGAGATTTATCCCAAGCGATTGTTGCCCACCTACGACGTGTTTGATGAGGATCGATATTTTGTACCTGGGATCCGACCCAATATTTTGTCGCTGGACGGGGTGAAAATTGGGGTCACCATTTGCGAAGATATTTGGAACGATGAGGAATTTTGGGGACGGCGCAGCTACCACGTGGACCCGGTGCAGGAGCTAATCGAAGGGGGTGCGGAGCTAATGGTAAACCTCTCGGCATCTCCTTATGTGGCGGGAAAACAGCGATTGCGCGAAGAAATGATACAACATTGTGCCCAGCGATATAAGTTGCCACTAGTTTATGTGAATCAGGTAGGTGGTAATGATGACCTGGTTTTTGATGGTACCAGCTTGGCGGTTAATGCTTCGGGCAAGGTGGTGCGTCGGACGCCAGGGTTTGAGGCGGGGCTAGCGATCGCCGATTACAATCTGGCAACTCGAGAATTTCAGGCGGATCCCAAACCGACCGTGGGACGTTGGGAGTCCAGCGTAGCCATGGTGGGCGAAGAGGCGAGGGTGCCGGTGCAGCAGGCGGGGGTGGCGGAATTGGTGTCGTCGTTGGATGGAGAAATTTGGGCGGCGCTGGTGCTAGGGGTGCGAGACTATGCGCGCAAGTGTGGCTTTTCTAAGGTATTGCTGGGGCTGAGCGGTGGTATTGATTCGGCGTTGGTGGCGGCGATCGCCGCTGCGGCATTGGGTCCCAAGAATGTGCTGGGTGTTTTGATGCCCTCCCCCTATAGCTCGGACCATTCCATTGGTGATGCTGAAGCGTTAGCCAATAACTTAGGAATTACCACCGAAACCTTACCCATTGGCGACCTAATGAGTGGCTACGATCGCACCTTTGAAACACTATTTTCTGGCACCGAAGCGGGGGTTACAGAAGAAAATTTGCAGTCACGAATTCGTGGCAGTTTATTAATGGCGATCGCCAATAAATTTGGACATTTACTATTAACAACGGGCAATAAATCGGAAATTGCGGTGGGCTAATGCACCCTTTATGGGGATATGAACGGTGGTTTGGCGGTGATTGCCGACGTGCCAAAAACGCGGGTTTATTCCCTATGTCGCTGGCTAAATCGTGGACAAAAGGGCTGTCCCGACCATGCAAAGTTAGCCACTGTGTCCGAGGCAGATAATCCACTGGAAATTATTCCCGACCATATTTTGACCAAGCCCCCCAGCGCCGAACTGCGACCGGGACAGGTGGATCAGGATTCCCTACCGGACTACGACGTTTTGGACGACATTCTGGATCGCCTGGTGCATCAGGCTCAGGCTCCGTCAGAACTAATTGCGGCAGGGCACGATCCTGACACGGTGGACCGAATTATTCGCTTACTATCGCGGGCAGAATTTAAGCGCCGCCAAGCCGCTCCCGGCATCAAGGTGACTGAGCGTGCTTTTGGGACTGGCTGGAGAATGCCGATCGCCAGTCGCTGGCAGTTGCAGTCAATGGAATAGATTTCTGGGACGTTTTGTGGCGATCGCACAACTCTCTCGCTTCTGCACGCATTGACCATTCAGCAGGAGTTAATTCCGGTTCTGCTTCCTTAAAAATGTGACTCCTTGCGATCAACGCGCATCCCTTACCTACTAGCGACTCCATCGTCTCCACTGTTGTACCGGCACCCTCTTCATTCTGCTCAAGAGATGAGCCGTCTTTACCAAAAGTGAGATACCCATCCTGGCTTAACGCTAAATACTTCCCAGGTTTAAGCGTCAGGGAAAGCGACGTTAGCGTGCCTAGCGGTCCTTCTACTGGAATCCCTCGCTTCTCCCCTTCAATTGTCCAAACTTGAATTACGTTGTCACCATCACTTGTTGTTATCAAGGGTTGCTTATACTCATTGATTGCAAGTGCAGTAACTGGGCCATTATTTAATCGGCGTACAAACGCTGCTTTCTCCGAACTGTTCTCTAGTTCATCGAAACGCCTCCATGTACCATCAGCCTGCCCCACTAGTAGAGAGTTTCTTTCTTCATTGGGGAGATAGGCTGTTGTAACTGCGGTCACAGAATTTACATCTAATAACTGGCCTTCCTTAAGCAGCGTCCCCTCCCTATTCCATTGTCGCCAATATCCATCAACAGTAATGCCTGTCACGGACGCAGGGTTACCTCTCGGATTTGGGAAGAAGCCAACCCAAGCAATCTCTTTTTGAGACTCATCATCCTTAAAAAATGACCATTTTTGACCTTCTGATGACGTTGGATCCTTCTGATCTGGGGAGCAAGCATGTCCTGGACAATTAAGCCTAATGTTTCCTGCTTGAACAAGCGATACGATAAATTAATAGGGGCAGAATGCTGCATTATCTTTTCCGCATTGACATCCAGAGTCCACAGCCACACTGCACCGTCTTCATCTCCCGCCAGAACACTATCCCCATACGTTTTTATGGCAGTGATAGAACCACTGTGAACCCGTAATGACTTTTCGATATTTGCCCAATCATCAGAATTTAATAGAGTAATCTTCCCCTCGTGATCACCCAACACTGCTTGATCTGCTTGACCATTAAGGGCAGCACTTGTAATTGACTTGCCCCGCAAGAATCTAAAGCCAAAGTCAGCGCGATCTTCACTTAGATTCCACAAGTTAACTCTCCCGTCACGGGCCGTGGAAAAGAGAATATTCTCATCCTTCAAAAAAGACATTGAAGTGATGCTATCTCTATGTCCAGAGATGTCTAACTCTTGACGTAATCCGAGTGCGTCGCGCTTAAGAGCAGAAGCATCGATAGACCAAGTCCGAATATGCCCATCTTGACCACCTTGAAGAAGTTTTACCCGATCACCTGTCGCTCTTGGAAAAACATGTATTGATGCAATTGAACTGTTATCAATAGGGAATATAGTGAGTTCCTTAAAGTCATCAGAACCATCGTTCAACTCTTCGAAAAGTAGGACACGCTCACTGGACGAAATCACCATTATTGATTGACCAGGGGAATCATTGTAGCAACATAGCAGAGCGTTCACTTCTAAAAATCCAGAAGGTGAGCCCCGCCCCCTGATGATTCTTCTGACTTTTAACTCTCCACTATCAACCTCAACACTAGATATAGACGCATCACCAGATGTAGAGTGGTTCGACTTTGGAAACGCCCAAATCATGCCTCTTCGAAAGTCAAAAGAAATGTTTGAAATTCCCCCTTCAATCTCCACTTTTTGCGGATCGCCTAATTTAGACCACCAACGTAGGATTCCTTTATTACTGCCGGAAACGAATGTGCCATTAGAGTCAAAGGCTATGTGTGTAAGCCCTCCGTCGGAGTCATCATGGGCGATAGGGTTACGATCCGGTCGACCAAGATTATTGATTATTTCTCCTGTATTTGAGAGTAGCCACACTCGTCCTTTTAAATCCGCAATTGCAACTCGTCCATCTCTTGCAGCAGCAAGTTTAACAATTGAAATAGGCTGGTTGTCAGAGTCTTGGAGGATGATGGATTTTACCTCTCTCCCATCAAGGCTCAATTTAGTAAGATTTTCTCCTTCCGCAATCCACAGCTCGTGACGATTTCCTTCTATAAGTATGGGGTATGAACTTCGAGAACTCTCACGCAGAAAGAATTGTTCGAGCCGGTTGCGCCTAAAGACATTGACGAGATTTGAGTAAACGTTCTCTCGTGATTCTAAAAAATAAGAAAATTCGAAGAATTCAAACTTTTGGTGTAAATTTGCTGCTGCGAGAGCAGACCATATAGCATTTCTAGGGTTTGTCTCAATGTTGGATTTTGTAGATTCAATATATTGGTTAACTCGGTTGCGGTTTGCTTCGACAAGGCTTAATCCGACGGCAATGCTAATGCTAGTAACAACAGTCATTACAACACCTGCGATCGCCCATCGCAAGGTCACGTTTCGCCGCCGTTGAAATAGACTACGCTCCACAAAATCAGATTCAGCAGCATTAAACCAAAGCCGTCGTGTTTTAAGCAGTTTTCCCAATAGATCAAGTCGCGGTTCCGTCGTCCACAAAAAGTCTCGCCCCGATTGTTTTTTCTCCTTTCTACGCCTACGCTGCTGCTCGTTCCTGATAGCTTGCTCTCGCCAATCTCTGGTTAGATAGCCTGTAACTCTCTCGATCCCCCGTACGCTCTTATCCAATCCCTTATCCCACCAGCGAGACGTATCCGGCTGTGCCTGCCATTCCAAAGCCGCTGGAGTTAATCGCCGTTGCAACAACAAATCTTCCCGATCCACCCGCACCCATCTCACCAAACGATCCCAACTGCGCACCAACGCATCATGCACCGGCTCAAAATACTCCTCATCCCGGTCTGTCCTCCCCGTCACCAGCAGCCCCCCAGCTACCAGAGCGCTGAGGCACTTTTGCACCAACTCATTTACCTCTGCCCCATAGGTCAACTCCGCCCGAGTCACCAGCCGCCGCGCCAGATCCCCCGTGGGCACCACCATCCGGGTCAAAATCCGCTGAGCTGTTTCCTGCTCTTCCCGATCAAAACCGCCATAAACCGACTCCGCCCGCTGAGTTAAAGACCCCGTAACGCCCCCCAGCTTTTCATAGGCTGCCAGGGTCAAGGTGCGATCGCTCCTCTCCTCAGTTTTCACCGCCTCCAAATAATCCCAATACAGCTCACTAAGGGCGAAGGACAACAACGGCAACGCCCCCGGCATTTGCGCCACATCTTCCACCAGCCGATCCACCAACTGCGGCGGGTCAAAATACAAAACCCGCTCAGCGGCAGGCTTGGTCACAATGTCACGAATATCCTCCATAGATAACGCCGGAACCACGTAGCGCGACGCCATCCAGTCTTCACGAGAAAGAATTTCTTCCTGAAACTGCCCCTCAAAATCTGAACGCAGGGTAGCAACGATCTTAAGGGTAGAATCCGTGGATTTTTCAGCAGCAATTTCTATCAGTTTAGATAGCCACCCCAGCAAAATTTTCCCTTCCCCAGCGGCATCTAAAGTAATCAATTCCTCAAACTGATCAAATGCAAAAAGCCACTGCTTTATCTCCACCTTTGAGGTGTTTTTAACCTTCGCCGCAACCCGCTGCAACCAACGCCAAAATACCCCCGCATCCCGATTCCAATTCCTAGGCAACGTCAAAAGATTATCTTGCTTGAGCTGGGCGATCGCCGAGGAACCTAATGTTTCCAACCACCGAAAAATAGAAATTCTAAGGGACTCTAAACAGCGCTCCCCAGGACGACAGGGACCAATAACTTGATAGCCTTCCTCTGCCAACTTAGGAATTAACCCCGCCTTTACCAAGCTAGATTTTCCACTACCAGAAATTCCAATTACCGGAATCAGCGTTGTCGGATTCTTAACAGCTTCTAATAAACCAGCCAAGGCGCGATCGCGACCAAAAAACAAATCCTTATCCTTAACATCGTAGGATCTCAACCCCATCCAAGGATTCGCCGCCTTAGTTAATATTGGTGCCGGTTCTAGTTTCTTAGGATCAAAGTCCGGCAGCAAAAATAAATATTCGCCCTTGTCATGCCCCTTTAGCTGACAAAAACCAGGCTTTTGCTTATCCGTTAAATCCGCCAGCGTATTGTTTAAATAAACAAACAGTTCATTGGCAGTAATAATCCCATCTGCATATAAATCCCGATAAACTTTTTCCTGCCCACTTAATACCGTCAACAGTCGCTCAGCAAAAGTAGAATGGTGACTACCATCGGCAACCTGGAAGCGATTTCCTAAAGGAATAGCGCTATCAAGTGCCTTTTCATCATGGGCAGCGGAAGTAATAACTTCCCGCGCAGTTCCATTTAGGAAACGCTTAAAACGTTCCTGATAAATCTGTTGCGATCGCCGCACACTGCGAGTAGTTCCAGCCCAGCGAAATGTGCCCGCAAAACAACAATCTAAAATCAGTAGCAAATGACGGCAAGGAAGGTCCACCAATGCATCGTGAACCAACTGCATGGCAATAAAATTATCGGGACTGCTCTGCCCATTCTGTCCAGAATCTGTCTGATTAGTATTGGCATCCTGGGGCAAATTAAATCCCGCCGGGCTGCCATCTCCCGACTCATCCAAGGTATCGCGAGCAACCCCATGCCCTGCAAAATAAAATAAAGTCTGGTCTGCTTCTTGAAGAGCAATACACTCTTCCTTAAGCCTTAAAGATCCCGACTTAAGCTGACTTAAACAGTCCAGAACTTTGGCACTAGTAGCATCAGCATCCAACAAATAAAGTACTTGATAGCCATATCTTTCAGCGAGCAGTTCTCCGATCGCCTGAGCATGATTT
>CALCTI010000721.1 GCA_937894105.1 uncultured cyanobacterium | reverse complement strand
AAATAACATCGAAGAAGCTGGGCGATGAAAAATGGTGGCGGCATCTGAGTGAGATTATATTAGCACCTCAAGAAGTGCCGAACGCCACTGCGATCGCGGCGCTACATGCCATCCAACTGGTGGGTGCTGAGAATACGACACGAACACTTAAGCAATCGTCAAGTTCAATGCACTTTAATTCAAAAGGGTTGGCGCAAAATTTCTTCGCTGAGTTGTTGCGCTTTAATTTCCAAGAAAAAACCGCCGCTGACATCTGTGGGATTTATGCGGAGGAGGTGGGTGAGCAGGTTATGTCACCAGAGCGCGTCCAGGTGTTTTTAGATGCCCAAGCGCTCCCCAGTGACGTGGAGTTTGGATATTTCATATCCAAGCGAATCCCGCTCCAGACGGGGGATGGAATAATCCTTTCGCCCTCAGACCTGAGCTGGTTTTGTGAGTCTACATGGTCCCCACCCCGGCGAACGAACACACTAAAAGCCCCAAGCCCTAACGAAAATCCTCAAGAGCTTGGGGATGTTGATGGAGAGGATGGGACGTAACTAAGTCAACGCGTTCCTTGAGTGACAACAGGGATTAATTCTGGGACACCATCAAGAACCAAGATTCGTCCTTTGCGCCCCTCGAACTCTACAAACTGAAAACTTCCTCGAAACTTCCGCGTTGATCCGTCGGGCGCGTAAATCGCATTCCATTCATGGTTGATCAGGCGCTTGTTGGGGGCGGCTTCAATGGCATTTTGCAGCGCCTCTGCCCCTCCCTCTAAGTGGCGAACCGCGTTGCCATGGACAAGAGCCCCTTTAATACACCACCAGTCCATAGCCCAGTCGAGACAAGACATGCCCGTGACTGCTTCGTACTCTTCGGAGCAATACAAAGCCGCCCCCTCAACGACCAAAACGGCAGCGTCTTCGCAATTCATAACCCAGTCAACAGCGCGACGATGGCTGGTGATCGCACTAGGCGGTGGCAATGGAGATCCGTTTCTTTCCTGCACGATTGTTCTCCCGTTGAATTTATAAGTAATTTCGTGTCGGTCGACCGCCCTAAGCGACCTCAATAAAGACATCAAATGAGTATGTCCAGCGGCGGCGTATAAACTTCGCCTTGACGAGAAATGCAGCACTAGCTCATCCGGCGTTAGTTCAACAGTGCACAGCTGAAGATGATCTTTCAAGGGTTTATCCTTTACCTGCCCCAGTACATAGTCTTTGAGGGCAGAATCAACAGAAGAAGGTGCCTGCCCGAGCATTGAAACCTCCTAAAACCTAAGGAGCGAAGAGAGTATTCAAGAATGA
>CALCTI010000720.1 GCA_937894105.1 uncultured cyanobacterium | reverse complement strand
TACTCATCGTCTTACCCTACTCTGACTCCAATTTTGCCAAATTGAGAATTGCTGGGATTCTGATCCGCTTCTTTTAAATAAGCCAAGGGCAACATATACCCCGAGGTAGAAATCTTGCCTTCGAAAGAGACAAGATTTCCTTTTAAGTCGTCTAAGGTTTTAACGTCACCGTCGGCTCGCACGAAAATAATGCTGTGGTAGGACCCAACTCCCCTTTTCCAGCGCCGCAGAATCGGTTTTGCCCCCGACAAATCACTAACAATCATCGCCGGAAAAGGGCTGTCGAAATAAACGTCAATTTCCCCAGCGCCCATCTTCTCCGCCATCTTCTCGAGGGTTTGGGTGACTTTTACGCCGCCCGCTTCAATTTCTATTGAATTAAGCTGGGACGCCAAATAGTCAGCGAAAGGCTGGTAAATTTTTGCTTTTTTAACGGGGTCGTCGGCAATATCCCCAATGGTGATGGTCTTTTCTGGATCTGCTGCTGTTAAAGAGGAAGAGGCCGGAGCAGACTCAGGGGCAGTGGCGTTTGCCAGGGAAACACTTGTTTGATCCTGGGAAGAAGAGCAGCCAATACATAGGGCCGCAATTAGTCCAAAGGGGAGAGTATATTTAAATTTTATTTGATACTTTTTAAGGCGCATTTCTAAAGGATATGGATTTAAATTTATGGGGGATTTGCCGGACGTTTGATTAATAAGCGCGGTAGGTGAACGTGGCAGAAAAGACGCGTTATAAAAATATTGGAAATAGGGTGTTTAGATAAATTGCCTTATAGTCAATTCATTAACCAAAGAGATGATCAGCGATCGCCGAACTTATCAACGTGCGACTTTGGCTTAGGCAGAATATCTCAACGTGTCTTATGTTTATTGAGTCGACTGCTCTATCACTAGGATAGCAAGCGAGATAAAAATGTCGTACCCTTGCAACGATGTTTTAGTCGAAAGAACCTTGAATGAAGCTGCGATCGCTGTGGGATTTTAGTCTTTAATTTTTATTAGAGCGCTTTATTTTTATTGGGGCGTTTTTAGTGCGCCGCTTTAGTGCGCCGCTTCGATTTCTCTCTTCATAAGCTGTTGATAGGAAGCTTAGTTTACGGCGTTTTTTATATGCCTAATAATGTGTCCTTGAAACGTGGAAAGGGACACCGTAACTTTGGATTCTGAAGATTCTGATTTGAAGGAGACTTTGCCGCGATCGCAATAAAAGTCCACATCTAAAAAAGCACTTCTGGCGACCAAAGTCCAGCCTTCCTTCAACTTTTCTTCTGCTCACGTTAGAAAATACGGAAGTGTGGGAGTGCTGTTTGCTTGCTTCATTTCGACTTTATTAGAAGCTGTCATCAACCAAACAGAAAACTCAATAGCAGCAAGGGTGTTCGTTCCCTAATGTTTTTTATTTCAAAGGGCTTATAACTTTCACTGCGTAGGATTTCTGCGTAAAACCTCTGGAGTTTAATTGATGATATGCCCCAAACCCTTCACAGCAATCTTTCAAAAATCATTAATTTGTACCTGTGGTTGCAATAGGGCAGCAATGCCTAAGTTCCAATAATGGCGGCGATAGAGCCGAGCTAGGTGCAGGCTGTAAATGTGCAGTTGAATCTGTTGGCGGCGGGCGAGGGTGCGACAAATTTGGGCAATCATCAGCGCGACCAGAGCGATCGCCAATCCCAGAGCCGTGGATTCCAAAGCGATTCCCAAACCCTCACTAACAATTGCCGGGTCGCCCGCCTGTTCCAAATCAGTCCATTTCAACCCGGAAAAACTCGTCATTAACCCGGTGACGGTGCCCAATAATCCCAACAGTGGCGCAGTCATAATAACCGTGGCCCACCAGGTTTCAAAGCGTTTCAGCTCACTGGTTTCAGCGGCGATCGCCACCGCCAGCGCCCGGTCCAACGTGTCCGGATGGGGGCGTTCCAACTGGGCGGCATTGAGTAACACCCGAGCGGCGGGAAAGGTGGCAATGCTGGGAGACAGTTGGGCGATCGCCTGGCGACGGGATTGGGGATAGGTGGCCAAAAAGCCCCGCACTAGGGACGGCTGCCGCGTCAAAATTTGTCCCCAGGTCCAACCGCGCTCCACGGTCAACGTTAGGGTGATGATAGAAAGGGCAGTCAAAATGACAACAATTATCATGGGCAGTCAGCCGCGCCAGCACAGCGCTAGGACAAACAGCATTAAAACAAACAGCGTTAGAACAAGAGCCGGAGAAAGAGCTAGACAAAGTTTAGCGGTTGTTTTGGGGGCGATCGCCACCATGGTCCCCATCATCACCGCCGTTCCCGCCCTTGGCAATATTCCCAATCCACCCACCGAATCCATTGGCGATACCTCCACCACGCCCGCCCAAGCCCATTACGAAGCAGGTTTAACCTACGCCCACCGGGGAAGCTACGTGCGGGCGATCACTGAATTTGACGAAGCCATTCGCTTGGACCCGAACCTTTCCCAAGCGTTCCAAGATCGAGGCAGCTCCCATTTAGCCCTGGGCAACCCCGTCGCCGCCATGGGGGACTACAATCGCGCTATCCGCCTCGCCCCTGACAACAGCAACGCCTACTACAACCGGGGCAACCTTAACTTGCAACTGGAGCGGTACTCACGGGCGATCGCCGACTACGACCGAGCAATTTCGCTAAACGACTCCGACGCCGCCGCCTGGCAAAATCGCGCCCTCGCCCACGCCACCACCGGCGATTTGGAACGGGCTGTCAACGGATTTCAACAGGCCGCCCGCCTGTACCAGCTCCAAAATAATCCAGAGGGCTACAAGCAGGTGTTAGCCATTTTGTAATATTTCCAGCCAGATTTAGACCCCACTAATTTGCCCGCCACGGACACGCCCGCCACGGACACGCCCACCGCCGGCTCACCCACCGATTCGCCTCGGTGATTTTATCCTCAATTTACCCCCTATTTCTCCCCAGTCGCCCCTATGACAATTGGCTATTTGAAAGGTGAAAACGCCGGCGTCCACGGACTCAGCAACCGCGTAATTTTGCTGGTAGACGTGGGCGGCGTGGGCTACGAGGTGCAAATTTTGCCCCGCTGGGTGCCCCACTTGCCAGATCTGGGCGATCGCCTCACCATCCACACTCATCTGCAAATCCGCGATGATCGCCAGGTACTCTACGGATTTTCCACCCAAGCGGAGCGAGAACTATTTCGCCAATTGATCGCCGTCAGCGGCATCGGTCCCCAAATGGGCGTGTCACTAATGGACGGGCTAGCGATGGCGGAACTGGTGCAGGCGATCGTCTCCGGCAACATCAAACTCCTATCGCGCACCCCCGGCGTGGGCAAAAAAACCGCCGAGCGCATCACCCTAGAACTGCGCACCAAGCTAGCCCAGTGGCGCGATGAAACTGGACTGAGCACCTCCCCCGCCGCCGGTCCCGTCAACACCGTACGCGAAGACGTGGAAATGACCCTGCTCGCCCTGGGCTACAGCCAACGAGAGGTGCTTCAAGCCCTGGAAGCAGTGGGGCGCACCAAAGCCCTAAGCAAAACTGGCGACGGGGAAGATTGGATTCGAGAGGCGATCGCCTGGTTAAGCCTACAGCAATAAATCCACCCCAAAAAACACAGATCAAACAGACGCCGCCGCACACAGACGCCCGGCGAAAATTCCCCATAGGCAACAATCGACCAGTCTTTTGCTGGACATATCAAGACCAAAAAAGGCAGATGGCATCACGGAAAGGCACACACACGCCAGGTCATAAGCAGCAAGCATTTCGACCTTGAGTCGAAAATAAGGCTTTTTTGTGTATAATCTAAACATCAGGCAACGGAAAACGCGTAGTAATTATTCTCAAATATCCGTTGCTCAGTTAATAGAGTCACTTACTAAATACACATCATGTCAATTGAAAGAGGTCATTATCATGATCGAAGTTATTTTCTGGCTTGTGCCTTTCGCCTTTCTTGGTTCCGTTGTTCAGTCTCGCCCCCCAAAAAACAAAAATCTTTACGGCTTCATGCAGCCTGAGGGCTTTCCAATGCGGGGCAAGGTGAGCAAAGATATTACTTCCGAAGGTGGAAGGGTCGCCTTCAGAGGTTCCTATTGGAAAGCGAGGGCATTGCAGGGAGAATTTATTCCAGAGGGCTCTGTAGTTCAGATTGTGCGACAGGAAGGCGCAACGCTGATTGTCAAACTTATTTCGCTTCCTATACAAAATGACCGTTAATTTACCTCAATATCCTGACGTTGCTAATGGTCAAACGTATTATCAAAAGCAGGCGCATTCTTTATTCAAAGAAAATCGCACCTGCTTTTTACGTGTCAATCTGGCGCTTTATTTGTATGAAAATTGCTCAGAATGTCTAGTAAGATAGAACATTATATAGTTGTAGCCAGTCTTAAAGAATGCGTACACTTTTGTTACGGAAGAGAGTATTCTAG
Source organism: uncultured cyanobacterium (assembly GCA_937894105.1). Lineage (GTDB taxonomy): Bacteria > Cyanobacteriota > Cyanobacteriia > CACIAM-69d > CACIAM-69d > CALGDE01. The sequence continues at coordinate 3,747 of CALCTI010000720.1, read as the reverse complement.
ACTGGCTATCTAAATCTCAGGTGGTACTTTTTATTGGGACCTGAGAGCTCTGCCCGTCAAGGATCAGTGCGCCTGCTGGCGCAAAAAAGACCATGATTCGATACCTCTCGCAGAAAGACCCGTCACCTCAGCACACAGTAGTCCGTAAAAAAAATTACGGAAACCTGGGTATTTAATCATTGATCAGTGTCTACAGAGATGCGCTATGATTGTGTAATGTGTCCATAATTTATACACAGTCTTTGTGTGAAATTGGAAGACATTCCCACATGAAGCGCCCTTAGAGGAGTGCAAAATTCCCGATGACTAGAAAAGTGACTAAACCACGCAAGCGCCTTAACTTGGACCTTAATCCCGACGCCTATGAGCTTCTGCGCAAACTCTCCGACGAGTCTGGCAAAAATATGGCTGAAGTTTTGAGGACAGGATTAGCCATTTACGGTATTGCTCAGGAAGAGGGAGCTAAAGGTCGTGATTTGGCGATCGTAGAAGATGAAAAAGTTGTCAAACAAATTCTTGTGCCTTGACAAGGTATTCACGCTAACAATTCGCAAAAAGTACTCCAGACGTTATTTTTGCAATCCTCCCGGATTCGGTTCCTGGAGGATTTTTTATTCGATGTTTAAGCTTAACCGCTTCTGTTCTAGGTGCAGTTGATCGCTTTTTTGGATTGTATCCCAATTAAACAGTCAAGGCAAGGTATTTTTTGAATTGACTTTGATTTGACTTGTTTCGGAGTTTTTATTTTTCAATCGTCTTTTTTTTAGGCATTTTAGAGCTGGATAGAGAAATGCGCCTATTTTGTTTAAGATATTTTTGGTAGCGAGTCAGTTATAGAGACGACACTGTTTAGCCTTAGGGGCGCGTTTGAGGGCTCTGCTTCCAGCCTTTACCCGGAACGGAGAGAGTGATGGACCATTTATCAGGTGAAATGTCCGAGGCGATCGCCCCTGGGCAGCACGAAGAAGCGCAAACAGAATATTGGAATGGGCTGCGTCAGGAATTGCAGCGTTATAAGGACGACTTTGGAGCCACCAATATTGAGTTGTCCCAAGGATTAAGAATTAGTCGCCAACCCCTTGTGTCTTTTATGCAGGGACAGCGAGAAGATCTGCCGATTCAGCGAATCAACTTAATGTACCTATGGGATGACCTAACTTCGGAGGAAAGCAACCGGTCAAAGCGATTATCCCAAGCGAAACGTGATAAGCGAAGAACGTTAGGAATAGAAGATCGTAATCAACTATTGAGGGCGGCAGGCTTTTTCGTTAGTGACAATAAAAGCTTAGATATTAATGTTGATCGTTATCAACATATTCAGCGTTTGGTTTCAGGTTTGTCCTGCCTACATGCCAGTAACGACGGCAGTTTTATTAATATTGTTACAGCTTTAGAAAGAGAATTAATTTCTGAAGCTTTTGGTCCCTATTCTTTTTCCCGCACTTCCGACAGTGCTCAAAATCAGGTCCCGCTTCCCCACGATATGCCTATGGGCGATATAGAGAAATGGATAGACGATTGGTTGTCGCAATACCTAGCTATTCCGCCCACTTCTATTGTACAGACAAAGTTTAGTCAGGCTATTTCTAGAATTATTAGACAAGGAAAAGGCAGGATAGACAATAAGGAAGTGTTTGAGCTGTACTTATCTATTCTTGAGAATTGCAGAATTAGCAACAATGCACCCTATAAACATAAAGTTATCCATTGCCAATTTTCAGATATTAGTTTCTCAATTTCTAGTGCAGGACTTTGTCAGGACCCAGCCCTAAGAAGTGATCTAAACCAAGTCTTTATTGCGGCTGAAGAAATCCTTCGGTACTCATCTAGATATATGAGCACTGATTCTAATCGTGATAATGGTCAACCAGAGTATTTAAATGGTTGTACTTCTGAGAAGGAAGGAGATGATCGAAAACAATACTTACAAGACTGTGTTTCGGAACGTGTTGTTAAAACATCTGTAATGTGTTCCTTAGAGGATCGTGACTCTTCAAAAGGGGAAAATAAAAAAGGAATTGAATGGTCCTACAGCTCCTCCGATACCCATTATCAGAATATGTTTACGGCAATTTACCGAGGAATGGGATGCTCTGACAGCTTAGAGCTAGTTGATTTCTCGACAATTAGTTTGGGAAGTGAAACGAATAGTTTGGTAAAGTCTTCCACCAGTTTTAAAGGAAAAAAAAAGCTGTATCAAGGGGTTTGGGTGGAGGAAAGTGCGATTCTTGGTACGGCTAAATCTGTGCTGACATCAATTAAAAATTGGCTGGTTGATTATTTTAGTGCTCCTAATAGTCAGGATCGAAAGGCAGCTTATCATGACTATTATTTCGTTTGCCGAAAGGTGGCAGAACTAGACGAAAAAGTGGATCGGACTTCTGAAAAAGTGGGTCAGTACGCGTTTCGATATAGCAATTCGGATTTTGGTGAGCCAACGTTGCCAGGATTGTCGGAGGTTGTTTCAGAAATTAGTAATTTAAAAAATACGATGAAGTCCCTGTCAATTCCGCCTGTTTTCGGAGGGTGGTATCGCACTCATTTAGATAAGCAGGAATGTCGCGCTTTACTAAATAGCGTTCGTTCTTGCTTTGTTAGCGGACAGTTAATGCAGGGAAAAAGCTACTTAAATAAGATTGCTCAGGAGCTCGAAAACTCGAAAGTTGCTGCTGATAAAACGATTGGGCTTCGATTAGCCTATGAGCAAAAACTGTACCTTTTTTATGCGGGCGATCGCGACTTTATTGGACGACGACGATGGCGAGAAGACATTGGTTCTAGTTTTCAGACCCTCAGAGATCATATTTACAGTTCCAATACTTTAAAAGAGCTTAAACAGTCCGGACGCGGTCTTTTTAATAACCAAACCTATCAATGTGCGGCGACGATTTTTGCCCGTTTAGGGCGTTTGGAATGCACTTTTGCTACGTCTGTGGAAAAAGATTATTTAAGGGAAGGGGCAGACTACCTTTTAATGGCGGCATATTGCGTTTCTAAGCTGGGAAAGCGATCGCGAACCGCCCATTATTTGGTTAACGCAAGTCGCATTTATTGTCGTCTGGGGGATGGCGATCGCGCCAAACAGCTATCAGAATTGGCAACATCTATTTTGGAAAAAATGGAAATGCATTCCTACGCTGATCTCTATAAACGGTCAGCCTTTGCTGAAATTGAAATTAGTCTTGGGGAAAAGGAATTACTGCTTAATCAGCGACCCGAAAAAAGTATTGAACACTTTGGAAAAGGTTTGGCTGGGGCGGCTTATTTGGGATTTGTTCGGCTTCTAGCAGACTCTTTATATAATATTTCTCGTGCGGCAAAAAGGGTTGACAGACCTTTTGACCTTAATCAACAATTGTACATTGATAGTTGGAATGACGATGCTCGCCCCCAGTCAAATCCAATTATTATTGGGGTTATGAAAAAGATTGAAAAGCTGCCCCAGGATTATCGTACTTGGGCTGATATCGCTCCCTTCTTTGAAACCCAGGCTAAGGATATTTGGAACAACTGGGCGAAGGAAGCCAGTGGCAATGAAAATGCCAGGCATCCCCTTGCTATTGATATTGAAAATGGACAATATCTTTGTTGCGTTAAAGATGCCTTTTAAGTGGCTTTTTAAGTCCCGTCATTAATAGCTACGACTTGGATTCTCCCTCAATATTTTACGATTGTCAGGTGAGTTTATCGGCTTTATAGAAACACGAGCTTGGTCGTAGGAAACGGACCGATTAGAGTCCGACTAAT
>CALCTI010000719.1 GCA_937894105.1 uncultured cyanobacterium | reverse complement strand
CGCTGGAGAAGGTGCATTGCCATGTCGCTACCTAGAGGATTTAGCTTCGATTTAGGAGTTCAAATTTGTATCGTCTTGTAATGTGGCAAAATTCCGTGATCCCTGATTCAGCGGGACTTGGGGGATTAGATTGATGCAATGTTTTAGCTGGCATATTGGCGATCGCGAAAAACATCGTCACAGGTAGACATTTGGAGCTGAAACACTTTTGGATTTAGTCCAAACTCTTTCCGGAAAGCTGTGGCAAAACGACTCCGATTTTCGTATCCCACCTGATAAGCAATCTCTTCAACGGGCTCTTGTGAGGTAAAAAGCAGGTGAAAAGCAAGCTCTAGGCGACAGGTGCGCAAGTACCGAAAAGGAGTGGTGCCAAACACATGATGAAAGCCTTGGTTGAGTTTGAGGCGGTTGAGTCCCACTTGCCGCGCTAATTGCTCTACAGAGGGTGGTTCCTGGACCTGGCTGGCTAGAATTTTACTGGCCGCATGGATGCTATCTAAATCCTCAAACCTCAACGGATAGGCAGGGGTTCTCCATTGCTCTAATCGATTTAGCTTGAGATTCACTAAATCCAGGGCTTTTTTCTCTAGATAGGTTCGGCGCGATCGCCCCCCATAGGGGCAACCTAAAATCTGATGAATCACCTCGATCATCTCCACAGTCATCGCCTGTTCCGTGGTTAAACGAGATCCCAGTAGATCTGGTGTGGAGCAAAAATCCTTTGTAATCCGTTTAATAGAAGGGGGAGAAATACTAGACCGATTCAGAATTTGATTAAGGGCTTGAGACGAAGATGTGGCGCGACTGCCAAATAGGCCGTAATGGGTCAGTTCAATAAATCGATTAAACGACTGTAAAGCCTGGGGAGATAAGCGATCTGCGATGCGTTGGTAGTAGGTCATAAACGCAGCGGGACCGAACGACACCTCAATGCGGAAGCGATGCTGTTGAGCATGCCGAATATCTAAGGATATGGGGCCCAGCTGGGGAGAAAAGCTGCTGTGTTGTGTCGCTCCCGCTAGCTGAAATTCAAAATTTAGGGCAGCTTTTGTTTTCCCTGGCAGGTTTATAACCAGGGGATTGTGGCTCCTGTCGTCGTAAATCACGAGGGATAAATCATCTCGCAGTGGGATAGTTTGCTGGTATCCCTGACCCAATGCCGAATTCCAAACCTGGATTTGATCGGACACATCTGCGTGGCATAGTCTTGGGTAGTCCACGCTGCCAGAGTGCAAATAGTCGCACTGGCGCTGGAGAAGTTGCACGGCCATGTGGCGACCTACTTGAATACTAAAAGCGCTCTATTTTAATAGGAAATATTTGCATTAACCCATGCTAGCGAGGTTGCTGCAACTGCGATCGCCGTTACAGGTCATGGAATAGTCCCTGCTTGCTTCCCATTGATGGGGATAAGTGGGAGCAGGGAGCTGACCGTCAACGTAGCTGCTGCACTTGTCCTTGCATTTGTCGGAGGTAGGGCTGGGGATTCTGGGCAATCCAACCTACGGGAGAGTTATAGCGCACTTCAAAAATTAGATAGGACGTGTTGGACGGACCGATCGCCGGTGCTAGCTGACCGAGGCGATCGCCCGCTCGAATTCGCTGACCGACCTTAACCACGCCCTGTTCCAAATTGCCGTAGCGCGTTTGCAAGCCGTTGCCGTGATTTACCACCACCAAGGTGCCGTAACCTTCCTGGGCTCCCACAAATGCCACCGTGCCGTCACCCGTACTCGAAACGCCCACGCGATTTCCGGCCGACAGCACAATGCCACTGTTAAACTGCCGTCGTCCGGTTTGGATATTAAATCGCCAGCCGTAGCCCACGAGCAGCCGCCCGGTTTCAGGTAGAGGATATCGGGTGAGGGGATTGGCAGCGTCGGCGGCACTGGGGATAGTGCCGGTAGCCGAGGGGGGTGACCAGGTAATACCGGGAATAAAAATATGACTGGGGAGGTTTTGCGCCGTGGGACAGCCGTTGAGATCGTAAATAACGTCGGCTCGAGTGCTGTATTGCTGGGCAATGTCCTGCCAGGTTTGGCCGCTGGGAAAGGGGATTTTGATGCCGTCGAAGGGGGGAATTTGTAGGGAATCGCCCACTCGAAGTTGACCATCTTGCGCCGCTGTATTGAAACCCATAATGGTGGCAGGTTGCACCTGATATTGCTGGGCGATCGCCTCTAGAGTTTCGCCGCGCCCCACCCGATGGGTAACCAGCCGCTCCAGAACGGGCACTGAGCACAGGGGGTTGCCGCTGGCGGAGGTTTGGGCCGGAGCAGGGGTAGAAGGAAAGGCGTTAATGCCGAAAATAAGCAGGGTGGAGGCAAAGCGCAGCAGGGTCATAGGAGCCGACGGGGCAAAATTTGGGCAAATTGAAGGTGATAAAGGTAGAAAAATACGCGAATTACAATCTGCAGATCACCAAACGCAAGTGGTAAAACGTAAAGCAACAAGCTAAAGTCCTCAACTAAAAGCGTCAACTAAGTTACGCGTCAAATAGGTTAGTCGATTAGCCAATGAAAATTACGTAAGGCAACCTAAAGGGACAGTACTTAAATTTTAAGGCGTGATTTTGATGCGTATTTCTGGATGAAAGTCCAGACGTGTGGAAGCGGGTATCGACCAATATGCCCGTGACGCTCGATGGACTGGCTATTCCTATTCCCAAAGTGCCAGCGATCGCGACACAATTTAAGTCAATTACTAAGATGCGTTATTAGTTACTGCCCGAAGCCTGACCCTATCAGGAAAGCTAGACCCGCTCCAAAACGCAAGTTAGGGGCTGTACGCT
>CALCTI010000718.1 GCA_937894105.1 uncultured cyanobacterium | reverse complement strand
ATTAATCTCCAGAAGCCTGATGCAGTGGGGAGTACGCGCCCTTTAAAAACAAACAAGGCTAGGGGATGATACCAATTCTCTAAATTAAAGCGACATGTAATACCAAATCCGCTTTAACTACCCCAAGATGATGGTTTTAGCTAAACCCTTATTCCGAAAGGCTTAGCACTCATTGGGCTGCCTTTACGAAGTTGGAGTTAATATTCCGGATTTGGTATAATACCAATTCTTTTAAGTTGAGAGACATAGGAAGCCCAAAAAAGAAGGCTTAAAAGGGCATTTTATATCGCTTTGATTTAGAGAATTGGTATAAAACCTTTGAGAAGCAGTTGTGCCAGGCGTCTGGCCTCTCTCTAGGTTGAAGAATCAGTATGAGACCTTACGGATCTTGACTTAGGGATTCAATTGATGACAGCCCCTAGTGAAGTTGCCCTAAACACCAAAAGGGTAGGACCGTGCGTCCGAGCATTGATCGCAGCCACCAGCCTTAGGAACCTATGGGATTAAGCCAAATTTTTAGCGCTTCTAGGGTTAACCCTTGACCGCGAGCGCCGCATAAAATGCCGTTGGTCATTACTTGGGAATCGCCATAGTTGGCAAAGTGTCCAAGATAGCAAATATCAAATTTCGACGCTTCGGGACCGGTGAGCTGGGCTGCAAATCCCTCTAGGCGCAACCCTTTACCACGAGTGCCCACATACTGTCCTTCGCCCACCCAGGGGGTGTCGCCCACGTTTTCCAGGTGTCCCATATAGCGAATGCCGAGACCGGCGACGCGAGGGCTGAAGCTCAGCAGTAACCCTTCCAGGCGGCGAGCGTCCCCTTGGGTGCCGGCCAGGTCGCTGTCGCTAACTATGCGATCACCACAGCCCTCAATATGAACCATCACTTCTAGCCCCACCACACTCACCCACTCACCCGGTGGCGTTGCGCCCAAAATCATATCGTTCCCCATCAGGGGCTTAGCTTGAATGGGATCCGTCTGCGTGGGATTCGCCTGCGTGGGATTGGATTGCAATAGCTGGGACGATGGCTGGCGAAGGGATTCCACAAACGCATCTAGCTCCCGCACCGACACCAAATTTAGGGGGATGGCGCTTTCGTTGATTTTTTTGGCTTTGGCTAGGGCGATCGCCCGATTTCGCAGGGTTTCAAACTGCTGTCGATAATTTGCCACCTCATCTACTAACCCCACCGTTGGCGGCGTGCCTAAATTTTGCAACTCCCCCGCCGCTAAAGCTAAACGGGTTCCCAGTGCCGTGTGTTGGGCCGCCAGCTCCTGTAGCCCTTGGGTTAGCTCGTCTAAGGTTGCCATGAAAAATTATCCTTCAGCCGTTGGAATCGCCATAAACCAGTGGTTTGCCAATAATCCATAGGGTTCTATAGGGATTATTAACCTGTACAACGATACACTCGACCGTTGCCATACGCACCTTCAACGTCGAGTGTATTGGTTTATGGTCGTATCTGGCCCCCTTAATACAGGCGGCTCACCACATAGCGAGCAGAGCTTTCTAGCACGTCGCGAAACTCTGATGGGGGCAGGGCGCTAAGGTGCTCAATGGCGTGGTCGATTTGTTCATTTGCCATTTGACGCGATCGCTCAACACCCGAACTATCTCTCACCATCTCCAGCGCCGCCTCAATATCCCCCTGCTCAGCAAACTCCCGCTCAATCAACGGTTTAAGCTGAGGCTTTTCCTTCATGGCATACAGCACTGGAGCCGTCAGGTGACCACTGCGCAAATCGGACCCCGCTGGCTTGCCCAACACGTCCGACGACGCCGTAAAGTCTAAGATATCGTCCACCACCTGAAACGCCAGTCCCACGTACTTGCCATAGGTATGAAGCCGGCTAGCCTCCTCCTCGCTCCAATTGCTCAGCAGCACCGCTGCCTTGACGCTATTAGCCATCAACGACGCCGTTTTGTAATAACTTTTTAGCAAATAAGCGTCCATCGTGAGGTCCGTATCAAAGCGATTTAAACCCTGATTAATTTCCCCCTCCGCCAGGTTCATAATCACTTCCGACAGCAGCTTCACCACCGCTAAATCGTCCAAATTTGCCAGGTGCCACGATGCCTGGGCAAACAGAAAATCTCCCGCCAAAATTGCCACCCGGTTAGTAAACCGACTGTGAACCGTTGCCACCCCTCGCCGTAATGCCGACTCGTCCACCACGTCATCGTGGACCAGGCTAGCAGTGTGGATCATCTCGGTAATTTCCGCTAGCCGACAGTGGCGCTGGGTCAGCTTGCCATCGGGCATCGTTGCTCGCGACACCAGTAGCACCATTGCCGGTCGAACCCGCTTTCCCTTGACTGAAAATAAATGCTCTGCTGCCGCATGGAGGATAGGGTGTCTCGCACCCACTAGTTGACGCAGAGTTGCAGTCATGGCGTCAAGATCTGCTTCAACCGGGTGAAAAAGGGAGGTTGTTGAGGTCATGGATCTGCCTGGCAGGCATCTAAAGTTACGAAATCTTACGGAATCTATACCCATTTTAAGCTAATGCTTTCCAGAAAGGTTGGGGTAGGGAAAATTCCGTACTTCAAGTGTGCGTATTAGACCAGGGTGTTTGGATTGATTTCTAGAACTCGCAGTTTTGTTACTAGTGCAGCGTCAAGGGCAAGAATTAGGATTTCTTTTTTCTGGAAGAACTATTTCGTCATGCCCTCAGCAATCGTCAACTTTAAAATTTAAAGCTGACGCAGCACTAGCTTGTCGATACGCTTTGATTATCTGGCAGCACGCTCCCGTTCCTGCTCCGCGCGATTTTTTCTTGCTCGGCTCGTTCCGTTCTTGCTCAGGGCGATCGCATTCTTCTCGGTAGACGGTGACAAGGAAGCCGCTGGGGTGTTAAGCGCTTAGATCCTCTGGCGATCGCGACATTATTGAACCCCCGTAGACCAAAATTTGAATTATCCAGAGCTTAATTATTCAAAAGCCTTCCAGTTGCGCGGGTTGGGAAATTGCGATCGCGAGTCAGTTGTTTAATCTGCTCAATATTCAGAGGCTCAATAGGAACACACTTCGTCTTGACGATGACTAATTTCACGCTCTATTGATAACGCTTGATCGCGAATATTGATGGATGGGTGGCGCGCCCTAGGACTTAAAAGCCAACTTTGAAGCGGGTGCTGTCTGTTGACGGAATGCCTCAATAGAAATTAAACGTTCCGTATCTGCATCCCAAAGAATGAATTGAGCGCAGCCCAGCATATCCTTCAGATATAGAACCTTAACTTTTGACATCAGATCCCTGTTGGCATGGTGACAGTCCGCCAAATTGTAGTTAGGAATTCGTTCAGAAAGATGGTGAATGTTGTGATAGCCAATATCCGCTGCAAACCATTGCAAAATCCTTGGGAGTTTTAGATAGCTACTCCCCTCAATGGCACCTTTGATATAGCTCCACCCTTCAGTTTTGTGGGCATAGGAACCTTCAAAATTATGCAGCACAAAAAACACATAGATAATAATGGCAGCGGAACAGGTCGCAACAATCGAATAGGTTCCCATAAAGAAGCTAGCCCCCAGCCAACGACTTAATAAAATCCAGCCGCCCACAACACAAATATTGTTGAATAACAGATCCCATAATTCCCCGGTGGTGTACCAATGCTTTGGGGAATAGGCTCGAAGACGCTCTGAAAGAGGGGTGCTCGACTCAACCCAAAGGCAGCGGAATGCGTATTCCGCCAGATGAATCAACCCTAGGATTAAAGCTAATCTGGACTTAATCGCGAGATAGAAAAACCCGCCGGGGAATAACATAAGCGGGTGTCTTAATAGGGCGTACCGCTTTTGGGCAAGGGGGGTGAGTTTGGCAAATTCAGCCGTAGACATTAGGGCGGAGGGGCCTCGATACTTTTCCCAATCGCCGTTGGTTTTGTGGTGATAGGCATGCCCACGAGACCAGGGATACTGGGGAATCGAATTGACAACGCCGAAGATAAAACCAACGATTCGATTGACTCGCTTTGATTCAAATAAAGAATAGTGACCGCAATCGTGCATTAGGGAAAAGCAGCGGGCGGAAAAGAGCACCATTAATATCAGAATGGGCGGCAAAAACCATAGGGAAATTGGAGCCAATTGATAGGCTAAAGCCCATAGCCCGAAGTATGGACCTAGGGTATTGAACATTTGAAAGGTGGCTTTGGCATTGCTGCGCTTCATATAAGGCGCGAGCAAAAAATCGGATTTTTTTAGCGTTTCTTCCATCGGGTTCGTAGGCTCAATGATCTTTAGGGGGCTACCTGTAACAATTTTGGGGCTGTCATCAATTGCCTCTCGTGGCTCTGAACTCAATGGCTGCGAGGAATTTAGACCTTAATGTGTTGCTTCCAGGGGGGCGTTTCCTGCTGCGTAAAGCTTCTGGGGTCGAATTGATAACGCGCCCTAGGAGTACAGGTGAAGGGCGATGGAGTTACGCAAAGTTGAATTATTCTTCTAGGGCAAGTTGAAAAGAGAGAATTGGGGGCGTAGCTCAGGAATAGAACAGCGACGATAGCTTGTAGATCTTTGATATTGATTTGTGGGTTGAGCTATCGAACTGAGCTATCGAACTGAGCTATTGAACTGAGCTATTGAATTTAAAACGTAACCGTTGTTCGTATAGCGTAAACGTTATTCGCATAAGTATTGTAGGTCTGATCCTTGGGACATGCCATCGATTTAGGCTTTGGATGCTGGTGCGGTGGGGATGGAGCGATCGCCAAAAACAAGCCCCTAGCCCCCTGTGGCGACTTCTAGGGGCTGTCATCAATTCAATTTCTAAGTTAAGCGTCGCGAGGGTTTCAGCTCCTAGAATTTTTTATTTTTAAAGGGCGTTGACTCTCTAATGCGTCAGGCATCTGGAGCTTAATTGATGACACGCCCTAGGGGGGGTGCTGCTTGATAACGTCGAGAATGGTGCAGTGCCAATAGTCAACGTGGGATGCGATTAGATAATTTTCATTGACACCGAGTTCGCTCCAGCCGGAGATGGCGATGCGGGGCTGCCAAGGTAGAGGCGTTGTCC
>CALCTI010000717.1 GCA_937894105.1 uncultured cyanobacterium | reverse complement strand
CGATACACGGTTAATCAAACGGTGTGGGACTATTGCGATCGCCATAATCTCACCCGCCCGAACCGCTGTACCACGGTCCAACCTGCGGGTACCAAGTCTTTGCTTACCGGATCTTCCCCCGGCTGGCATCCCCCCAAGGCGGCTCGCTTTATTCGTCGTATCACCTTCCGCAAGAACGACCCGGTGGCGCGGGCTTGTATGGACTATGGCTACAGCGTGGTGCCGTCCCAGTCGGATAAGGATGAGGATGGCAATTTGCTAAATGATCCGTTTGATCCGCGCTGTTCTGAGTGGCTAGTGGAAATTCCGGTGGCGGTGTCCTGGGCTGATTTGCCGGGGGCGGATGATATTGCTATTGAAAAATTCTCGGCGATCGCCCAGTTCGATTTTTATATGCAGGTGCAAACGTGCTACACCGCCCACAATACGTCAGCCACCATTGAGCTGCGGGAGGAGGAAGTGGAGCCGTTGGCTCAGCGGATTCACCAGGCGGTGCAAAATGACGAGGGATATATGAGTGCAGCGCTGTTGGCTCGTTTCGATGCGCCATTCCCCCGGCTGCCCTTCGAGAAAATTGATCGGGACACCTACAGCCGTTTGGTACAGGAGGTCATGGAGCGGCGCACCGTTGAAAGTTTTAATGTGGCGCTGACTCGGTATGATTCGGGTCAATCGGCGGAGGAGGGTCCAGCCGGTTGCGATTCCGATAAGTGCTTGCTACCGGAAACGAAGTAGCTCCCCATTGCCCGAGCCATAGGGGGCGATTCCTCATTTCCCAATCTGTTGAAGTCCCAATCTGTTGAGGTATGGATTTAAGCCTTGATGGATTGGGATTTTGATTGGGAGGGCTGGGAGGTTTTGAGGCGGCGCGATCGCCCTAACTGAAAGGCTAAGAAAGCGATCGCCGCAAACACAATGCCACTGGTCCCGGCGCGGCTCGACGTGGTTTCCAAAATCCCTCCAAAGGGCGTCCAGTTGATCAGGGCCATCCCCGCCGCAAAGCCGCCAAAATAAGAGCCCACCGCCAATCCGCCGCGATCGCCTGTCAAGGCTAAAAAGGCCAGGGGAATTGCACCGTTAAACACCACGGTCCACCCCAACAGTGAAATTACGATAAAAATAATGACCGCGTTGGGGGGCAGGGGCGTTTGTAAGCCTGTTACCGTCAGCATTAGCAACAGCGCGGCACCGGATACCATTTTTCGCAATCCCCATAGGCTGTTCAAGGTACCGGCGGGGACGGCCAGGCAGGCGGCGGTGAACAGAAAGGTAAAAATTACCGGACCGGGGGTGAGATTCGGAAAGGTGTCGGTGAGCACCGGTGCCAAGCTGCCCACAATCAGGCGCAATCCCCAGGCGATCGCCACCCCCATCATTAACACCTGGGCGGCCGTAGTCCAGGGGGTGGTTTTAACGCTGGCCCCCAAAGACGGCGGCGCTTCAGGAATTTCAATAGCGCCTAATTTTCGCTCTGGCTTGACCAGCCGTAACACTCCAGCGCTAGCTACCAACACTAAAGAACTGCCTCCCAAGGCGGTTGGTGCCCCCAGATTTAATAAAAAGGCTTGTAACGGTTGGGCAAAAGCTCCCACCATCGCCATGGCAAATAGCAATAAGCCCATGCTTTGGGCTAGCTGAGTTTCTAGGGCGTACTGGCGAAGCAGGGCGATCGCCGGACTGCGAAAGGCAGCCATGGCGATCGCCCAGCCAATTAGCAACACGGTCAAAATAATGCCCATGATGGGACTACGCCCGGCAGCGATCGCTGGTAAAACCAGCAAAATCAACGCCGCGATGCCCACCCCAACCGCCACAAAGGAAAATCGTTTGCCCAGGGTGGCCCGATAGCGATCGCTCCAAAATCCCATCATCGGTTCTAGGGCGATCGCCAGAAAATCTTCCCCGCGACTGACCGGTACTTCGGTGCCCGGCAGTCCCACCTGTTCAAAAAGTACCGGAAGATAGGCGCGGTAGGCGACCCACGCAAAAGCGATCGCCCCTTGGAGCACTGCCAGGGCAATCACATTGGTCCAAAGGGCGCTTTTATCGGAGTGAGACAGATTTTCCATGGGGCGGTTTAAAGGGATACGCTTCTGTTTTAACAGTCCTGCCACAGCGACACCCCCTCAGGGTTTTACCCCCAAATTTTCCCTACCCTTTACGAAGATTTTCCGACCAAACGCGGGTAGGCAATCCCCATACGTAGATAACGCCGTCGGCAGCCTTATGGTCAAATTTGTCGTCGGAGCTATAGGTCGCCAACTCCTCGGAGTAAATCGCCAGGTCAGACTTACGCCCCACAACCTGAGCGCTCCCCTTAAATAGCTTCACCTTAACGGTGCCAGTCACCCGCTGTTGGGTCTCGGTGATAAAGGCATCGAGGGCGCTCTTCAGTGGGCTATACCAAAGTCCGTTGTAAACCAGTTCGCCGTAGGTTTGTTCCACTCC
>CALCTI010000716.1 GCA_937894105.1 uncultured cyanobacterium | reverse complement strand
GTTGCCACCGTTGCCCCGGAGAACATACCTACCCCTGATGCTGAGCCAGGGAATAGAGTGGGTGACGATCACGATCAGATGCCGCCAACATTGTCGCCAGCAGGGGGAACAGAGGGAGCGTGGACCCTGGAGGAGCGGGTAGATGAAACGTTAGATTTGGATATTCTTGAGGGACTGTTGGGGTTTGGTGATCGCGTTCGAGCGATCCAAGTAGTCACCCAGGCCGTTACCCTATTTGGTGAAGATGCACCGGGACGCCTTGGGGCAATTGAAACGGCAATCAACAGTGGGGATAGGATCGCCTTACGACAGGCAGCCCATGCCCTTCGCTCCAGCAGCGCCAATTTAGGAGCAAAGAAATTGATGGACTATTGCGCCCAGCTTGAGGCCCTGGCCCGCGATCGTGACGATGAGCCTTTGCCAGAGATCTGTCGAACCACCATGGGTTTGCTGCAAAGCTCCTATGATTCCGCTAACGATGAGCTCCGTGAATTATTGAACCTGTAGCAAAGTCTACAGTTGCTAAGTATTGGCTAAACCTATGAGTATTCCCCGCGCAAGCCGTCCCCCCACGGTGTTGATTGTGGATGATGATCGTGCTACCCAAGCTCTCCTGTCCCTGGCAATGGAGGAGGAGGGTTACGAAACTGTTGGTGCGCAAAATGGCGAGCAGGCGATCGAGGAATTTAATCGCCTGCTGCCCAATTTGGTGCTGTTGGACGCGATGATGCCGGAAATGGATGGGTTTACCTGTTGCGAACGGTTGCGATCGCTCCCCGAAGGCAAAACAATTCCGATTTTGATTATTACGGTGCTCGACGATCAAGAGTCAGTGGATCGTGCCTTTGCAGCGGGCACCACCGATTACATTACCAAGCCCATTTATTGGCCCGTGCTGTGTCAGCGAGTGCGGCGGCTGGTGCAGGCGGGGGAAACGGAGCGATACCTAACGGCGGTGACCTATAACCTTCAGCAGGCGGATGCTTGGGAGCGGGTGGTGACGGCGGCGTTGGGCTGTACCAAGAACTCCGGGGCGACGACGGTGACGGATCAGTTGCTAGGGGTGCTGGCGATCGCTCGGGAAACGTTGGGGGGCGATCGCGCTGGGCTATGGCTGGGGGCGTCGCAAACCTGGTTAGAGTGTCAGACGGACGGCGTGGCGACGGCAGGGGAAACGGAGGCTAAAAACGCCGTGGAGCAATATGTCCAAGGGGGGACGAGTCAGGAGCTAATGGTCAACGCTGAAGCTTGGCCGCCCCTCGGCAGGGTTTTTCAGTGTGCCTGGGGGATGGTTGCACCTTTGGATGATGGTGGCAACGGGAGCATGGGGGGAGTGATGGTGGGGCGATCGCGCGATGAACCCTGGTCGGAGCAAGATCAGCAGCGGTGGCAGCAGCTGGGACAACTGCTCAGTTTGGTGCTGTCATCCCGCTAATCCCCCAAGGTCAAAACCTTGTACCGTTCTCGACCCAGATAAAAGACCCTTTAATGAGCGCTGAGCGTATCGTTCGCGAAACGTTAGCGAAGCCAATAGTACGGACTTTAGCTATTACCAATTACGCTAAATGTCCGACACCAGTGGCGATTGACTGTGTCGGCGTTTCCAAATGTCCTATTGAGTTGAGAAGGGCTATAAAAAGCGACCACGCCCACCGCAAAAGCGGAGTTACGTTTCGTTGTTATCCGGGTATCCAAAGCCCGTTTTGGAAACATTCTTAAGGCGAAACCTTTCTCTAGATAAGGAGTCTGGTTTTACGATTCAAATGACGTTGAGCCCATGGTTTCGCCTCCCCTAAGGTCAGTTAACTATCAATTAGCTCAATCGTAAGTTATCGCCTTGCACCCTTCGGAGGATCGTATATAAGTTTAGCTTCTAAGGCTTGTACGCAATCGACACTTTTTAGGGATTTATTCAGCGGTTGGTTTGGCGATCGCCGGTTAAACGCTTCGCCCCAGAGGCCACGGCTGGTTCAACGGCTATGGGCTTGGTTTTTGGCGGGGATTATTGTGACGGTGATTCCGTCCTGGGCATTGGCGGCTCTAACCTACGACCAGGTGGATGCGATCGCCTCCCAGGTGACGGTGGTGATTGCCCAGGGGCTGCAGCTGGGGGATATTGAAGCACGGCAGGAGTGGAATCCGGGATCGGGGGTTTTAGTGGCCCACGAGGGGGATATGTACTACGCTTTGACCGCCCTCCATGTGGTACGCACCCGAGGCACTGTATACGGTATTCGCACGAACGATGGGGAGGTGCACATTGTGGACGACGTGGATGAAACGGACAATATTATGCCCCTGGGATCGGAGCGAGGGGAGTTTGGGGAAACCATTAGCGGTTTGGATTTGGCGCTGGTGAAGTTTCGCAGCGATCGCGATTATCCAGTGGCAACCATGGGAGATTCTAGCCGGATGGAACCGGGCGATCGCCTGGTGATTTCGGGTTGGCCTAACCCTGATGATGCGGTCGCCCGTCGTCAACGCCAGTCTGTGAATGGGCAACTGACCGCTGTGCTCAACCGTCCTTCCTTTGACGGCGGCTATAGCTTTTTATATAACAACGGCACCCGGCGGGGCATGAGTGGCGGTCCGGTGCTGAACGTGGCGGGGGAGTTGGTGGGCATCCACGGTCGCGGTCGTGGGGCAGGGAATAATTGCGGCGACGAGGCGGGCGAGGAACTTGGGGACAGATGGGGGGGGCGGGGGGGGGGGGCGGGGGGGGGGGGG
>CALCTI010000715.1 GCA_937894105.1 uncultured cyanobacterium | reverse complement strand
CTGAAAAGTAAAAAAGCTAGCGGGAGTTAGCCTGTAGTTGAACCACTAACAGCTCCCATTAGCCACCACTCAAACTTATCCCAGTGACCTCAATGACGACCAGTGGAGCTTACTCGAAGCTCTGCTACCTGCCGCAATACCCGATGGTCGTCCTCCCACGGTGGATTTGCGCCAAGTCATCAATGGCATTCTCTATATCCTGTGTACGGGATGTGCCTGGAGGTATCTCCCAAAGGATTACCCTAACGGCAAAACGGTTTACCACTACTTCGCCCAATGGCGTGATGATGGTACCTGGCATCAGGTCCATGAACGGCTCAGGCAATGGACTAGAACTATCGAATGGGACCGTTTCCCTACCCGTCTCTGGCGGTGGCTGACAGTCAGTCGGTACCCACAGCTCCCATGATTAATCAGTCAGTGGGCTACGACGGAGCCAAGAAAGTCAAAGGGCGTAAGCGACATCTTCTGGTGGATAGTCTAGGGCTTGTGCTGGCGGTGGTGATTACCGCTGCCAATATCTCCGAGGGAGCTGGCTTGAAACTGTTGCTTAACGAGACGAAGGCTCGACAGGTGAATGTGGAGCGCTTGGACACGGTGGTGGTCGACGGAGGATATCAAGGGGAAGCTCTGGTGCGGTGGGTGATGGACACGTGGGGTTGGATTCTCGACAAAGTGCTGCGTCCCGCCCAGGCAAAAGGGTTCGTGTTAGTTCTCAAACGCTGGGTGGTAGAACGCAGCTTTGGATGGTTTCGATGGTGTCGTCGATTGAGCCGTGATTATGAGTATTCACCCCAAAGTGCAGAGAGCTGGGTCTATATCGCATCAATTCGTCTTCTACTGAGACGGCTGACGTCATGAATCAGACTTTTCAGACATCCACTTAAGGTCTGGGAGGTTTGCGTAATTAAGCTCTAGAAGTCTTACGCAGTGGGAAGTACGCGCTCTTTGGACAAAAAAACTAGGGGTAGCTCCCTCGCGACGATTAAATCTGAGATGACGATTAAATTAGAGACTTAATTGAGATTTAATTGAGATTTAATTGGTGGCAGCCCCCAGCTAGGGTCTAAGCTGAGCTGGAGCGGTGTGAAGCAAGCTTCTTACTGAGTAGGAATATTGGTAGCTTGGAAAATGTTCTTTAGCTACATTGAATTCAGTGTTTCAGTGCGCATAATAGTAATATTGGACACTTGGTAGCCTGGCTTAACGGATCTACCATGCTGCCGCAAAGCCCCCATTTCTCCACCCAGTCTTCGCAAAGTCTTGAAGAATGATAGTCAGAGCATCCTAATTCCGTAAGCTGGCACTTTTTTCCTTTCATTGCTGTGTTTGCCCACCAATCAGAGCCGTCAGAATCATCCAAAATAACCCGGCTATCAAGCCAGTCTCAGGGCGAGCTGGATACAGCTCGTCGGGAAAATGAGCGGCTGCAAACGGAAAACCAGCGTTTACAGGGGGAGTTGGATGCTTTAAAACGGCAACAGCTTGAGCAAATTCAGCGCAGTAAGTTAGCCAATACGGGAAATTTGGCGGCGGGATTAGCGCACGAAATTAATAATCCCATTTGTTTTATCCATGGCAATTTAATCCATGCTCAGCAGTATGCCAGTTTGCTATTGGAAATTGTAGAAGCCTATGGCGATCGCCTACCGGTGGCAGATCCAGCGTTAGCGGCGATGCTCGATGAAGTGGATATCGAGTTTATTCGCGAAGATTTTCCTCGGCTGATGGCGTCGATGCGCGAGGGATCAAAACGCATTCGCGGCGTGGTGTCGTCCCTGTGCACTTTTGCTAATTTAGACGCTGCCCATTTAAAAAAAGTTGATTTACATCGCAATTTAGACAGTGCCCTGCGGCTGTTAAACCATCGGCTGTTGGATTTAGGACAGGTTTCATCGTCGATGGAAATTAATGTCATTCGCCATTATCGAGAGCTGCCGCCGGTGGAATGCTACCCCGGTCTAATCAATCAAGTTTTTTCTAATGTGGTGAATAATGCCATTGACGCCATTTGTCGACGTTTTAGTGTGTTTGATGAAAAGTCCCAGGGACGTTTGCAAGATACGCTCCTTGATATTGGGTCCTTTGAAAAGTCTCCCAAGGAGGCTGCCATATCGATCCTATCTGGGGGACAGTTGGAGCTGGAAACGCGGTGGAATGAGGAGAACAATTGGGTCGAGGTGACGGTGCGGGACGATGGGGATGGGATTGTGGAAAAGAATCGCGATCGCATTTTTGACCCGTTTTTTACCACCAAGCCCGTAGGTCAAGGCATTGGGCTAGGGCTAACGGAGACTCGTCATGTGATTGTGGACCACCATCATGGGCAGATTGAGCTGGATACTGTTCCCGATCAAGGCACCACCTTAACGTTGAAGATTCCTGTTGACTACCGAGCCGCGATAAAGCATCAATAACGACTCAGGATCTATCAGGCATTGCGGGCAGGCACTTTTACGATTTCTCAATGCACCAGGGGCTGCCCTCTAAATCTCAAGCCCAAATCTGCGAGTGTTTCATACCAAACTCGCTTTAAGTCCCTCAAAAGGCTCGCGTCTGGCGAAGTCAATAGGGCGTCTTGGAGAAGTATCAGTCACACCAAATATCCTGCTTACAGCAAGAGAAATTGTATTTCAGACAAAATTCAAGACGCAATCAAAACGAATTTGCCATTACTGATTGGTTAATCGTTTAAAAAAGGCACTAATTTCCATCTTTGCCTTTTCGTCTAAGCGCTGCCAGTTGATATCGCCTCCCGCTTCAAGTAGGCTGTCGTCCACCTCCACCGCAACACGATTTCCCGTACTCAGCGCAGCCCGAGCCGCATAATCTTTAAAGCAAATACGGTAGCAAATTTGCCACAGGTCAATCATTGCCGTGCGATCGCCTTTCTTCAGATGAAACGTATACAAGGGCTGGGGCTGAGGCAAAGCATTCAGGGCCCCTTGCACCTCATCCACACGGGGCATATCTCCCACCTTTTCCGCATCTTTAAGCTGCTGTTCCAGAAGCTTAATACGGGTTTTGGTTTCTTCCGTTGTTCCTTCAGGCCATTCCCACTCCTCTTCATATTTTCCCTGCCAATCGCTTTGGTCTAAGGCCTTGCGAATATTGTCGATCGCCCGAATCAGGGCCGGCTGCATCAATGCTTCCGCTTTGTACCAGGCATCCATATCCTTTAATTTTGGCTTCATCGTTGGGCACCAATATTAAACAAAGAAAAAATTAAGCAAAGAAAAAAGAACGGGAGGGTTTGGGTTTAAAACAGCACAATTAACCCAGTCGGTATAAATTCTAATCAACTCTAATCAGCAGAAACGTTAGCAGAAACGTTAAATAACCTTAGCCCGTTGGTAGTGATGCAATGTGATGGTCACTCAATTTCGAAAAGCTTGAATCTTCTGTAAATTAAAGCTCAGCCTACATTACGTTGCATCACTACCAGCCCGTTAACTCAAACCCGTTAACTCAGACTTGCTAACTCAATCCCGCCAAATCAAGCCCGTCAAATTAAGTTTGGTGTAATTTCTAGCCATAAACCCTAGGGTAAGCCCTATGCCCTCGATCGCCCGTAAAAACCTATTTGAAGATATTCCTCGCTTCCTCGTAGCCCAGGCAGGCATTATTTTCTCCGTCAGCCTGGTCACCATCCAAACGGGGGTATTTCGCGGCTTTATGCAGTCGGCGTCTTTGCTGGTGGATAAGTCCAGCGCCGACCTGTGGATTACCTCAAAGGATTTTGTGCATATGGAGCTCACTCTGCCGCTGCCTTACGAGCGTGTGGTGGAGGTACGCCAAGCTAAAGGTGTGGACCGGGCTGAGGCCGTAATGCTAAGCAAAGCCCTGTGGCGCGATCCCACCGGCAAGCTGGATACGGTATCGGTGGTGGGAACCCACCCCGGGGCGACGCTGCTGCAACCGTGGAATGTGACCCGAGATGAAATTCAAGATCTAAAACAGCCGTATCAGGTGCTGGTAGATCGTTCCAGCCTGTCTAAGCTAAATTTGGCAGATCCCGACAGCGTGGGCACCGTCAGCGGCTTGCCAGCGGAGGTGACTGGTTTGACCCGGCGCACCCAGTCGGTGGTGTTTAGCCCCTTTGTGTTTGCGTCGCTGGAAACGGCAAAGGCGTATTTAACCAATAATCGCCAGGGGTTAGTGGATTGCCAGGTGGGGGATAGCGGGGAAATTAGCTGTGCCCAAACCACCAACGGCAGCAATGTTGCCCCCCAGGCGATCGCCGATTCCAGTGATTCAGCAGAAACGTCAGACAATTCGGCCCAATCAGAGGCCACCGAAGCGCCACCGCCATTGCGCAAGCTCAATTTGGCGGACCCGGTGACGTTTATTTTGGTGCGGGCAGAGCCGGGGGTGTCTTTGGCGCAGCTACAAACCCAGTTAACAGAGCTGGTGCCCGAGGGACGGGTGTATACCAGGAAGCAGTTGGCAGCCAGTGCTCAGGCGTTTTGGCGCGATCGCACCGGCGTTGGGTTTGTGCTGGCCCTCGGTGCGGTGGTGGGAATTATTGTGGGCGTGGCGATCGTGGGACAAATTTTGTACACCCTTACCAGCGATCGCATCCGGGAATTTGGCACCCTCAAAGCCATGGGCGCATCGGACTGGACCCTACGTAAAATCGTTATTGAGCAAGCCCTGTGGATGGGATTGTGCGGCTATTTGCCGGGGGTTGGACTGAGCGCCGGGGTGGCAGCCTGGGCGATGGCGGAGGCGGGAGTGATTATTGCCATTTCGCCCCTGAGCATTGTTATTACCTTTGGCGGTACGATTCTGATGTGCGTGGGCTCGGCGCTGTTTGCGATTCAAAAAATCAACCGCGTGGACCCGGCGATCGTCTTTAAGGCTTAAGATTTTTCGAGGCTTAAGCGTTGACGCCATTTTCCAGGGGCATCAGCGCAGCATTTGCACTTTTAATTTCGAACTTATATAAAGTATAAGCAGTTCTAAACTATAAAACTATAGACAAATGAAGAGTGCTTCGTTACTATCTGGATGTGTGAGGAGCGAACTCAAAAAGAGCGCCGAGACGAAACATGGACAGTCGTCGGCGCTCTTTTTGATCCAATTTTTTTTTGATCCAATTTTTTTTTGACCCAAATTTTTGACCCAAATTTTTGACCCAAATTTTTGACCCAAACTTTTAACCTGAATTTTCAACTCCAGTTTTTTCGATGAAGGATTTCTGGATAGGCTTTTTGCTAGTGGCTGTCATCAATTGAATCCCTAAGTCAAGAGCTGTAAGGGTTTCAGCCCCTAGC
>CALCTI010000714.1 GCA_937894105.1 uncultured cyanobacterium | reverse complement strand
AACTCCCCTTGCTGCACCTGCAGCGAAATATTCTGTAGGGCGACATATTGACCGCCACTGGCCAAATCAAAGGCACGATCAACGTGATCAACTTCTAAAAACGAAGGCATGGTGAGAATCGGCAGCGTAACCGATAAAAATAAAACAAAATCCGGCGTTAGTTAGGGGCACCAATGGGGGCAACTCCTAATTCCCCCACCAGTACCAACATTCAGTAGAGCCCAAAGACCCAAACCGATAAGCACTCCTTGCTGAAGAGACCTGGAGCCACAGCCCCCCAGCAAAGGGTTACAAAAAAGTTGCCCTTAGCTAAAGGCAAAGCTGCGAGGGCGACCTGCACGAATATCGAAGCCGTTGATGTAGCCCACCGGATCAGAGGGATCAAACTCACGACCATCAATAAACACAGAGCCAGGCTCTACCTTGTCACGCTCGCTGGGGTAGGTAATACCCAGGGCATCAGCCACTTCCATGTACACCGCAGGTGGGAATACCTTCTCGATAATCTCATCCGCATCAGCGGGATACTCTTTGATATCCGGCAGCTGATTCCAGCGAATCATCTGGGTCAGTAGCCACACGCCATGGGATTTCCAAGGATAGTTAGCATTATCGGGACCGGTCATGTAGTCGGTCTCGATAAAGTTAAACAGATTGAAGTCAGGAATTTCCTTCACCCGATCCTCTTCGTCGAAACCACCGTAGTTGTAGGTTCCGGTCATGGACGCCTTCGCGTAGTCCACCTTGGCATTCACGTAGGGACGGCGAGAAATAATCTCCACAATCTCCAAACGGTTATCCATAACGTCGCAATACTCACACGCCTCGATAACGGCGGCGACCATTGCCTTAGAAGTGTTGGGATTCTCATCAATCCAGGACTGCATGGTTCCCAAAACCTTCTCCGGGTGACCCTGCCACACGTCGCGGTCAACGGTGGCGGTAAAACCTACGCCGTCGAACACAGCTCGCTGGTTCCAAGGCTCACCCACGCAATAGCCGTCCATGGTGCCTGCCTTCATGTTCTCCACCATCTGCGGCGGCGGAATTACAATCAGCTTCACATCCTTCTCAGGATCGATGCCCATGGCGGACATCCAGTAGCGGGTGTTGTAGTTGTGCATGGAGGACGGGAACACCATGGCAAAGGTGGGGGGCTCGCCTTGACCAGTGATGTATTTCTTGTACTCAGCGCCGAATTCGTCGAAGCTAGCGTACTCATACCAGGGGCGAATTCCGGCATCCCAAGCGTTCTTGGACAAGGTCATGCCGTTACCGTTCCGGTCCAGCATCATAAGCGATCGCATAGGAGCCTTGTCGGGACCCAACTCGGTCAATAGGGGCATACCACAGAGGGCGTGGGAGGCATCCAAGCGACCTTGAATCAGTCCGTCGCGAACCGTTGCCCAGCTTGCTTCCTTACTGATGGTGACGTTCAAGCCGTACTTCTCAAAGAAGCCCCTTTCCTTAGCAATAACCAAGGGCGCACAATCCGTGAGGGGAATGATCCCGATGGTTAAATCGGTCTTTTCCAAAGTGCCAAAGTCGGGAACTTCAGCCCGCCCTAGCACTCCCCCTTCATCACCGGATGATTCACCCTCACCGGCTGGCTGGCTGTCACCACCACCACCGGTACAAGCCGCGAAGGTAAAACCAGCAGCAGCCAAGCTGGAATACTTCAAAAATTGACGACGATTTAGAGTCATAGGTTTCTTCTCTTCGGGTAAAACCGCTCGTAAATAAATAAGTAATGAATTCAGATAAATAGTGAATTCGTGTTGCCATCAGAACAGCAACCTGCGTAATACATAGCCTTTAATTTCCCAAGGGCAAAACTTTGAAAGAAAGACTGAAGAGGGTTAAAAGCTCTCAAACTATCTTTCAAAAAAGTTCTCAAAAGCTAAGCAAAAGGTGCAGTGGTCTGTTCCATGACGGAGGTTTAATGGTGTGACGAGGAGCAAACTGCGGAGCAATAACAGGCTGGTGTGTACAAGCCTTGCCAACACTCGCGCATTAACCTTGGGCGGTGGTTTGACCCACGAGCAAACGCTCAACCCAAGCAACAAGCTGGTCTAGCAATAGCCCCACAAGCCCAATAACGAGCAGGGAGAACACTACCAAACTGATGTCGCCCGTGTTGTAAACGTCCCACACGAAGAAGCCAATTCCGGTGCCTCCGGTCAACATCTCTGCCGCAACAATTACTAGCCATGCGGTTCCCAAACTGAGGCGCAAACCACTAAAGATATAGGGCAGCGTTGAGGGAATGATGATCTCTGTAACCACTTGCAGCTTCGACATTTTGAGAACTCGGGCTACGTTCCAGTAGTCTGAGGGGATCTTTTGAACACCTAGGGCAGTGTTAATCAACGTTGACCACAGGGAAGTGACAACAATGACAAAAATTGCCGGTAGATCCTGGTTCTCAAAGGCTGAGAAAATCACGATGCCAACGGGTAACCATGCCAGGGGAGAAATGGGTTTGCCAATTTAATGGCTTTCGAGGCTTTCTGGGAGGTGCCCACCCAGAATCCCAGGGGCACGGCAATAATGGTGGCGATCGCAAATCCAATAGCAACCCGCCCCAGGCTGTATAGGGTTAAAAAGAAAATCCCTTCGTCACCGGTGGTGGTTGAAAAGAAATTTTGCAGGTATGGAATGCTGTCTTGAATGGTTTTTTCAATCGTTGGCAGCTTACTTAAATTGCTTTCGGTAAGCTTAGCGATGATGCTCCAGATAATTAAGACAACAAAAAAACCAAGGGCAGGGAAGATAATATTTTCTCCTCCACGACCTAAGACTTTGCCAATGAACTTGGCAACATTATTCGCCTTCTTTTTTTCAATCGGAGTTACTGAAGTCATTGGCCGTATAAAATTTCGGTCGTGGAAGTTGTAAAAAACCGTAAAGATAGATACAGTTTCTGTATTTTTGCGTTCACCTAAGACAGTTTTCCTTAAAGGTTTTCTTCGGTGATTGCTGGGTAGAGATTACCTGCTTGTTGAGCAACCGGACGGTGTTGGTTGTAGCTAAAACATCTAAATAAAAGCAATGGTTTGATTCGAAATGAAACCACTTTTTTTCATTGCTTTAGGGTTTAGACATTAAGTTGAGCGCATTCTATGGGAGTCAATAGCTGACTTTTGTAACTTAGATGACATTTGTTTAAGGGTGCATTGTTTGCATAGGGGGCATGTTCTATTTTTTCGACCCGTCTTAAATGGATTTTGGGGGTGAGCCGTGCTCTGCCCCCTTCACGATGAAGATGATTCAGACTCCTGAAAGGCAGGTTTTAAAAGGCTTTGTCTGATCAAGGTGTCTTGAGCGATCGCCCAATCTTTCTTCGCCCGCCCAAAACTTTTAGGGGTTTTAACGGGAAAATAAGGGGAAACGTTGAGGGATCTTTTTGCATTGAATTTATGCAGTACCTGAATCTTTGCCTTCGTTTCTTGGTATTTTCCAACTGTTTGGCTCGAATACCTGGTTCGAGTATTTAGCCCGTGCTTAGTCCGAAGGTTTAGTCTGGTTGCCTGGTGAGTGAGGTTGGCGAATCTGTGCTGAATCGCGTGTAGGCAGGGGCATCCTTAGGACCAAGCGGTTAGCATTGAAACGTTGGAAGTATCTTCCGTTTGGTGTAGGTGGTCTAGGTTATGGCTGTTTTTGGTCGCGATGTAGGTTTTAAAGGCGTTGCCGGTGGGATTTTGGCGATGTTAGGGGCCCTGGGAGCGATCGCCCCAGTGGGGAAAGCCCAGGTGAACGTGCCCGATGAGGCGTCAGAAATATCGCGAATGCAGACCCTAAATCGAGAAACGCTGATGCGCACAGGAGTTTGCGTCGGGTGTAATTTACGCGGCAATGACTTAACGGGACAAAGTTTGTTCAATGCCCAGCTGCGGGGAGCCGATTTGCGAGAAGCAATTTTGGTGCGCGTGAATTTGCGAGGGGCAGATTTGCGGGAAGTGGACCTGAGCGGAGCATTTTTATGGGGCAGTGATTTAACCGGGGCACGGCTGGAGGGGGCGCGGCTGTGCGGCACGGTGATGCCCAGTGGGGCGCGGTTGGATGTGGGGTGTCCGCCGCCGCGGCCGGTGGAGTCGGTGCAACGAACCCGGTGGGGGTCAGCAGCGATTCCTGTGGGGCGTTTGGGAGGCTGGGCAGAGGATCCGGGTACGGGCCCCCAGGCGGCGCGAGCGGTTCCAGCGGTGACGGGACGGGTGGTGGTGGATGATGCAAGGGTGCGTCCTTCGGAGGATGAGCTGCCTCGGGTGGTGATGAGCGTGGACGGGCTGCGGGGTCGGGCGCGGGGGTTGCTGGAGTCAGATGGGAAAGATATTTGGAGTATTGAGTTGGTGCCGGGGCAGATCCAGGTGCGGCTGTTGGGGAATTTTTTGCGATCGCGTCTAGAGATTTTGGATGAGGATGGCAAGGTGGTGGCGTCGGGCAGTGATGGGGTGACGTGGGATGTGCCGACGGAAGGTCGCTACGGCATTTCGGTACAAGGATTTCGACCGGAGCGCCCCTATGAATTAGTGGTGGAAATTGACTCTGCTGATGGGTTTGAAGGGGAAGCGCTTGAAGGGTTTGAGGAAGGAGAGGAGCTTGAAGGGCGATCGCCAGCTTCTGCTGCTAACGGTCCCCGTGCGGTCTCCTTTGGCGCAGCTAATGCTGGCGAGGAAGTTGATCCCACGATCGAAACCAATGAGTCGGAAGGGGAAGTGGAAGCGGCGGTGGGCCCCATTGACCCTCGGGTGACGATGCCGGTGGACCCCGTTGAACCTCGCGCTTTATCCTTGGAAATTTCTACGGGAGAGGGACTGGCCGAAGGCGTGGTGCGTGAAGGGCAAACGTCCACTTGGCTGGTGACGTCCCGACCCGGGGAGCTGGAAATGGCGATCGCCAGTGAGGAAGATGGGGCGCGATTTACGGTGCGAGATCCGCGAGGACGAGTGGTGGCAGAATTGGTAAAAAAGGCGGAGATTTTTGTGCCAGCAGATGGCATTTATGAGGTTGAAATCGAAGCTCGTCAGGATATTGCTCAGTATGCATTGACGGTGCAGTTGAAGTGATTTCCGGTTCGTTGCCGCCCTTTTGCCCAAAGCCCAGCACAAGTGTTTTTCTTGTGTGGGGCTTTGGGAGCTTTGGGAGCGAATGAAGGGGCTTATCTCACTGAGCCTATTTCACTCAGCTTATTTAACTATGTAGATCTTATCGGTAATAAATCGTACTGCATCAGAATAGCCGCAATGGCAATCAACATCTCTTATTTAAGGCTAGGA
>CALCTI010000713.1 GCA_937894105.1 uncultured cyanobacterium | reverse complement strand
GCAGGCGCTGGAGCAACGGCGCAAATAAAATAATAAAGCCAAAGGATGGGGTAATCGCCGACACCGTTGCCCACAGGGAGCCTGCCAATCCCGCCACCTTATAGCCCATAAACGCTACTGCCAACACCACCGGTCCTGGCGTCATTTGCCCGATCGCCACCCCGTTTAAAAATTCCGTGCGCGTCAGCCAGCCGTAGCGTACGACCACATCCGTTTCCAGCAGGGGCACAATGGACAGCCCCCCGCCAAAGATCGCCGTTCCCGCTCGAAAAAATACTGTAAATAACGACCCGGCATAGTCAAAAAAGCGATCGCCTCCCCAAAATCCCGCCGCCGTTAATCCTGCCATCGTCTCCGACTGGGTAGCTAAAATGGCTAGCTCTGTCCCTAAAAACCAAGGAAGAAACGCTGCTGATCCTGATTTCCCCGCCCCATAGGGACCATAGGCGATAATTCCCACTACGCCAGCGATCGCCAACACCAGCAACACTGGCAGTTGCGCCACCCCCACCGCCAAAGCTGACCCGACGGCTAGGGCGATCGCCACCTGCTCCACCTGACTGGTGCCCTTTTTTACCAAACACTTTTTCATCAATTTCCAAGCGAAGGCGGCCACCACCGCCACCACCACCGGTGATACGCCCCCCAAAAGCGCCCCTAGCTGGGGTACTCCCTGAAATTGAAAATAGGCCCAGCTCGCCGCCACCACCATGGCAAAGGCCGGAGCCATAACGCAAATCCCCGCCACCAAAGCGCCGATCGGCGCGCCCCGCCGATGCCCAATATAAATGCCCAATTGAGTGGACGCCGGACCCGGCAGCATTTCACACACCGCCACCCCTTCTAGCAACTCCTCCTCCGTCAACCACCCTTCTCGCGCCACCGCCCAATCATGCATGGCCGCCATATGGGCAGCCGGTCCCCCAAAGCCCACAACCCCTTAGGTAAGAAACCACTTGGCTAGATCTTTGAGGCGATCGCCCAAGCCTGCTCCCGAGTCCTCTGGTTTTGAGCCTAGCCCTAAACGATCTCCTAGACGATTGCTATCTTGATCCCCACTAGAATAATCCTCGTTTTCCATTGGGCATTACCGTCATCCAATTTGTTTTTGCGACCGCTAACTGAGCCGGGTCGATTTTAGCCCCCGACAAGTTTGCCCCACAGAAATTTGCTCCCGCCAAGTTAGCATTCGTGAAATTTGCCGACGTTAAATCCGCCTTGCGAAAATCCACCCGGCTTAAATTGGTGGCATGGAAATAGGCGCGACTCAGGGCAGCCTCGCGCAAATCAGCATCAGTCAAATCAGCCTTAGCAAAATCTGCCCCCGATAAATCTGCCCCTTGTAACTTTGTTTTTTCCAGTCGCGATTCCCGGAAAATACTTCCCCCTAATACGGCATTTTGCAAATCCCCACGACTGAGGTTATGGGACGAAAAATCTCGACGCCCCTTGGCGTAATAAGTTTGCACGTCCCGAGGCTTAAGCCAGGGCATGGCTCCCGGTTTTGCTCCCTTTCCTCTGGGCGATCGCTGCCCACCCACCCCACTGCGAGAGCCGCTAGAATCGAAGCTGCTGCCGGTTGTGGCATCGCTTCGCAGCCCCGACCGCCGCGCTCGAATCGCCTTAGCAATTCTGGCGGTACGCGAGGAGACCGGCGTTGAAGCCATACTGCCTCCCCGGTTAGCCACCATGGGATCAGGACGAATGGGCTCATTATTGACCGGGCTGGACATACTTTGGGCCAGATCATCCATGTAAGGCTCCAAATCCAGTGCCCGCAAAATATCGTCCGCCTTTTGGTAGCGATTTCGCACCGCAATTTCCAGCATTTTTTTTAGCACGTTAGAAAAATGGGCGCTGATATGGACATACTTTTGCCACATCATTTCCCCAGTGCTGGGGTGGTAATCCAAATCCTTCGGCGATCGCCCAGTGAGCAAATAAATGCAGGTTGCCCCCAAGGCATACACATCACTGGCATAAACCGGTCGTAGGGATAACTGCTCCGGCGGCGCATAGCCAGGGGTGCCCACCGACACCGCCGTCAACGCCGTTTGGTCCGACCCCCCAAAAGCAGGACTCACCTGATCCTTCACCGCCCCAAAATCAATTAACACCAGCCGCTTATCCTGCTCCCGGCGGATTAAATTATCGGGCTTAATATCTCGGTGAATCACCTTGTTACTGTGCACGTACTCCAAAAGTGGCAAGGCTTCACTTAAAAACTGACGGGTGGTGGCCTCGCTGTAGGGACCGTTTTTCTTAACTTCCGCCTTCAACGTCAAACCATCGACAAACTCTTGGACCAAATAAAACTCTTGACTCAGTTCAAAGAAATTTAAAAGCTGGGGAATTTGGGGGTGGTTGCCAATCTTACCGAGGGTCTTTGCCTCTCGCATAAACAAATTGCGAGCCATTTCGAAAGCATGGGGAGCCGTAGTTGCCGGACGCAGCTGCTTAATAACGCACTGGGGTTCGCCCGGCAGGGAAATATCTGCTGCCAAAAACGTTGCGCCAAATCCTCCTTGCCCCAGAGCTTTCATCACGTGATAGCGATCATTCAGCACCAATTTGCTACCGCAGGTTTGGCAAACTTCGGCACCTTCAGGGTATTCAGGGTGAGGGCAAGCTGGACTAGAGCAGTA
Source organism: uncultured cyanobacterium (assembly GCA_937894105.1). GTDB lineage: Bacteria > Cyanobacteriota > Cyanobacteriia > CACIAM-69d > CACIAM-69d > CALGDE01. The sequence continues at coordinate 2,135 of CALCTI010000713.1, read as the reverse complement.
GGTCATTCAGCATCACCAAGCGGGAGAATGCAAGAAAGGTTGGTGGCTGGGTACATTTTCCCAGACGGACTGGGACATGACATTCCCATCTTCTGACAGTAGGTGACAGGGCGCAAAATAACGGACCATTCCCAGGCTGAACTAACTTTTGCGCGATGCCATCGCACGTTGCTGACGCTTTTCTTAAGGTACCCGTCATATTCTAGCGAGATTCCATTCTTATCTTTCTAGATTAAGGTTCCAGGGGCGGATATTCAACGATTTCAGGGGTGGCGAGGGAATGCTGCTTAAGGGGTTGGTGAACTTTTACAAGTTAGGTAAAAAAATATGCCCGTTAGCTATATTCTCCATCAACCGGCACAAGAGTTTACCTCTACGGCCTGAATTTGCAACGGTGAAAACAACTAAAAAAGAAAGAATTGAAAAAATTGATGGTGGTAGATTGGCATTTGTTTTGCCATTGCAACTTTAAGGCAAAGACTCAGTAAATGACGAGCCTGCATAAAATCCCGTATAAAAGTTTGAATTTCGACCCGGTTTTGACTGGCTATAATGATTTTCCACTATTGTGATGATTATTTTGCGGCAATGGATGCACAGGGATTTGTGGCGATCGCCACAAATCTACTTCCCAACAACAGATTCGATACTATTCCTGGCGCACCTATATTAGGTCTCCATAACCACGTAATTGTTCCGGGTTAAGCGTGGCGATTACGGCTCAAAAGTTTTTCGAAACATGGTGTTCAGATGCTGGCAGTATAGAGAAGCTGCCGACGCACCGTCGGTATTTCATTATTCACCTCTATTTTCGTTGTCCCTTCCCTGCTGGCTATGCACATTTCCCTAAAGTGGTTGCGAGAACTGATTGACTTTGATGCCAGCGCAGACTCGTTGGCGAACATTCTGACCCTGGCCGGCTTTGAAGTAGAGGATATTGAAGCCCGCAGCACCTGGGCTGATGGGGTGGTGGTGGGCTATGTGAAAAGTCGGGAGCAGCATCCCAATGCGGATCGTCTAAGTGTTTGTACAGTGGAGGTGGGACAAGATGAGCCCTTAACCATTGTGTGTGGGGCAAAAAATGTGGCGGCGGACCAGCGAGTGGCCGTGGGCACGCCGGGAACCTATTTACCGCGCATTGATTTGAAGCTCAAGCCCACAAAACTGCGGGGCGTTAAATCTTTTGGCATGATTTGCTCCCTATCGGAGTTGGGATTAGCAAAAGAGTCCGAAGGGATTTATGTATTTGACGACCTGTCCTTGCAGCCGGGGGACGATGTGCGTCCGCTGTTGGGGTTGGATGATGTGATTTTAGACCTGACTTCCACGGCAAACCGGGCTGATGCCCTGAGTATGGTGGGCGTGGCGCGGGAGGTGGCGGCTCTGTTGGGGGGCGAGGTGGCGTTGCCCCAAAGTGACCGTGATATAAGCTTGCTCCAAACGGGAAGTGCTGTGAAAGTGGGCATTGCGGAAACCCAGGCGTGTCCGGCGTATATTGGCACGGTCATTGAAGGGGTAAAAATTGTTCCTTCGCCGGAATGGTTGCAATCGATGCTGGATGGGTCGGGTTTTCGTCCTATTAATAATGTGGTGGATGTGACCAATTACGTAATGCTGGAGTGGGGACAGCCTCTGCATGGGTTTGATCGCGATCGCCTCATCTCCATCGCGGGAGAGGGCCCCCTGGATATGGGCGTACGCTTCGCGGCGGCGGGGGAAACGTTGAAAACATTGGACGGGAGTGAGCGATCCCTAACGCCCCAGGCATTGGTGGTGACGGCGGGGGATAAGCCGGTGGCGATGGCGGGGATTATGGGCGGCGAGGAGACGGAGGTGCAAGATGGGACCCAAGCGCTGAAGCTGGAGGCGGCGTTGTTTGCACCGGCAGCGGAGCGGCGGTCTGGGAGATCACAACACGCGGTGAATTCTACAGCGCGTACACGCCGTACCAGGCGGAAGCGAGCCAGGGCACGCTACAGACCATCTACGAATACCAGACGATGATCACGTCACTGACCGGCCACGATGTCAGCAACGCATCCTTGTACGACGGGGCATCGGCGCTGGCTGATGCAGCGCTGATGGCCGTACGCAGCAATCGCAAGGTCAAGAGCGGCCAGGTGCTGCTCGCACCC
>CALCTI010000712.1 GCA_937894105.1 uncultured cyanobacterium | reverse complement strand
GCTGAAACCCTTACGGCTCTTGACTTAGGGATTCAATTGATGACAGCCCCTAGTTCATCAAATCAGCACGCCAATCAAGACAAATAAGGCGCAACATCAATCTTTGATGCCGCGCCTTTGCCAGGGTGAATTGGGGCTCCTTTCCCTTTGCTGTAAGCAAAAAATGCTGTAAGCAAAAAAACTGGGAGTCTATTCCTCTTCGTCAGTTTCAGTGGTTTCCGCTACCACCTCGACCGTTGCTTCCGAAGCTGCTTCGTCGCTTTCGGCTTCTTCCGCAGGGGCCAGGGTTCCAGCGGGCACCATTTCAAAGTCATTGTTTTCCAGCAGAAAATCCACAACTAAGTTACGGAACATGTCCTCGTAGATTACAGATTCAACGCGCGATCGCTTAGGGTTCTGTCCCTTCAGCTCCTGCATTAGCTCCTTAACCTTGACCCGCAGCTCCTTCTCGTCCACTTGAAGCTCTTCTTTTTCACCGATCGCCTGAATCACCAGGTCAGACTTCACTTGGAAAATGGCATCAGGGCGCGATCGCTCCTTCATGTTATCCACCATTTCCTTCGTCATAAACTGGTTAACGTCCAGCCCCTGCTGCTGAAGCTGCATCGCCGCCTGATTAACCAAATAGGTAGACTCTTGATCAATCAACGTTTCCGGTAACTCCACCTCGGTGGCATCCACCAACACCTTCACCAGCTCACGCTTTTTATTGTCCGCCGTCTTATTGTCAGCCTCCTCAATAAACTGCTTCTCCATGGCCTCCCGCAACGCATCGAGAGTGTCGTAGCTGCTGATGGTTTGGATAAACTCGTCAGTTAACTCTGGCAGTTCCCGCTCCTTAATTTCGTGGAGGGTGATCTTAAACTTCACACCCCGCCCGGCAAGGTCTTCCATGCCGTAATCTTCCGGAAAAGATACCTCAATTTCTTTAATATCATCTGGCTCCATACCCACGATGCCAGCAATAAAACCAGGAATGAACTGATCTTCCTCTAGATCAAGCTGAAAATCCTCAGCGCTCAACCCATCCGTTTCAATCTCGTCGTCAGCACCTTCCTCAGCGCCTTCCTTGGAAATCAACTCACCCTGATAGTCGACGATCACCACATCCCCCAGCTGCGCTGCCCGGTCTTCCACGGGAATCAACGTAGCTGCCAGAATTTGCTGCTCCTTAAGAATATAATCGAGGCGCTCCGGGTCAGGCTTAATTTCCTCTCCCTTCACAGTTAAACACGACTAGTCCGTAAACGTAAACGTTTCACCGGGCACAAACTTGGTGAACATATCCGCTTCAGAAGTATCCACCTGAGCTTGACCGGCGGGGCGAATATCTTCCTGCTTTAGGGCCTGCTTCAGCCCCAATTCCACCACCTCATCCAAAGACGCGGCCTTGAGCGCCTCCGGGCCTAACTGCCGCAGTAACACTTGCCGGGGCACCTTGCCTTTGCGGAAGCCAGGAATACGGGCTGTTTTGGCATACTTTTTGCCCGTATCTTCATAGGCCTTGTCAGACAATTCCGCTGGGACTTCGATGGTGAGGCTAACCTGGCTGGCGGGCAGCTTTTCCGTGGTGACTTTCATGATTTACAACTTCAAAGAACAGATGCAGGGTGTCCAACGGTGGGAGTCAACTGCGATACACCATCGTAACCGAATCCTGCCAGAATTCAGCATGGCTTCTGTGGGGTGGCAAGAGTAAGATGGGAGCGCCTCTTTGGCTGGGTGTTTTTGGCTGGGTGCTTGCTGCGTATCTGGCATGCTTGCCCCGTTGTTTATCGTTGCTTTGTCGTTGATTGGGTTGGTCTGCTATGGGTGAGTCGCGATCGCCGTCTGGGGAAAAGCTGTACGAGGGAAAGGCAAAGATTCTCTACGCCACGGAGGATTCGGAGATTTTGCTGACTCGATATAAAGATGATGCCACGGCGTTTAATGCCCAGAAGCGGGGAACGATCGCCGGGAAGGGACAGATTAACTGCGCCATTTCTCGCCACTTATTTGAAATGTTGGAGTCGGCGGGGGTGCCCACCCATTATGTGGATTGTCCGACGCCCATTGAAATGCGGGTGAAGCGGCTAACGATTGTGCCGCTGGAGGTGATTGTGCGCAATGTGGCGGCGGGGAGTTTGTGTAAGCAGACGGGGATTGAGCTGGGAAGGGTGATTGAGCCGGCGATCGTGGAATTTTGCTATAAAAATGACGATTTTGGGGATCCGTTGCTGAGTGAGGGGCGGATTTACGCCCTGAAGCTGGCGACGCCGGATCAGGTGGAGGAAATTGAGTTAATGTCCCGGCGAATTAACGAGCTATTGACGGACTTTTTTAAGCAGTGTCGGATTACGCTGGTGGATTTTAAGTTGGAGTTTGGGATAACCACCGACGGAAAAATTGTGCTGGGGGATGAGATTAGTCCCGATACTTGCCGTCTATGGGACAACACGGTGGAGGATCCCCAGGCACGGGTGTTGGACAAGGATCGATTCCGTCAGGATTTGGGCGATGTGGAGGGGGCTTATCGGCGGGTGCTGGAGAAGGTGGCGGCGATCGCCTAAGCCGGCGATTATCAAAATTCGTCAAAACGCGATCACAAAAAAGTGCTCGTCAAAAAGCGATCGCCAAAATGGGCGTCCAAAGCTTCCAAAAAGCGTCAGGGGATAAACCCGTCAGGCAGTTGTTCCAAAGCCGTTATTCCAGATTTACAGTCTCGAACCAATCCAATTCAACCAATCCAATTCAACTAATCCAATTCAACCAATCTAATCAACCCAAACATATCTAATATCCCCAAACATAAGTCCAAACAAATTAAATATTTGGGCACAGGGAATTTGCCTATACTCCTCTATGAAGCGCCTAAACTTTCCCAGCGTGGGGAATTTCAAATAATGACCCAGACTCCCCCCCCGACCAGCGGCTTAGCCATAACCCAACTGCTGGTGCTCTCCCAAGTTCCTAAAAGCACCACATTTCAACTTCTTTGGACCCTTGCCCGATTCGCCGTTGGGGCGTTGATGATCCATAACGGTTTTAACAAGCTCGATGATGTGCAGGGTTTTGCCGACAACGTGGTGGCGTTTATGGGGCTGCCCTATCCGGTATTTCTCACCTACTGCGCCGCGTATGTGGAAATTATTTCCTCTGTTGGCATCATTCTGGGGCTGCAAATCCGCGCCAATGCGATCGCCCTGTTGGGCACTATGGCGGTGGCAATCTTTTTCCACTTGAAGGCAGATGGTCTTGCGGTGGCACCGTTAGAAACGGCGGCGCTGTATGCCACGTTCTATCTATGTTTTTTGATTGGTGGCTCCGGCAAGTTTGCGCTAGATGCGATCGTGGCTGAGAGGCTGGGGCTTGAATGATTTTCAGGACATTGGGGTGAATTGATTGCGATCGCCTCGCTGTGATCGATTGCGATCGATAACCACCGCCCACTAATCCGACTTCTCCTCTCTCATCAAAGGTCACAGTAATGCCATGAACTGGCAGATGCAATCAAACCGATATGGGTGGGATCGCATCTGCCAGCAAGGGCAAACAGTTCGTTAGCGTTTTATGGGTTGGATAATGGCGATCGCCTGCCCACCGCTAAAGAATCACGGCCACAGGCAGCGGAATTGCGGTAACAGGTAGCCCGGGCAGAGGCGCGCGACGCTCAAGAACAACAGCGGGCCGCCCAAGAGTTACGGCGAGTGACGGAGGAACGGCAGGAGAATAATCGACTTCGGCAAAAGCTGGGGGAATTGGGGATTAACCCAGATGCGTTGGACCAGTAGCTGGTTGTTTTGCGAAGGATTGACTACGGCAAAATTTGGTCAGCAGCGATCGCCACACCCTCCACCTCAACAGAATCCCCACGCCCATAAAAGTCACAAACCTGGTAGGCAAACTTTCCGTTAGACTCTCCCGGCTGTTGATAAATCTCGATGCGGTCCTGCTGAAGATTCACCAGCCAAACCACTTCAATTTCATATTCGGCATACAGCGGCAATTTCACATCGCGATCAAACGCTAACGACGAATCCGCCACCTCCACCAGCAAAACAATATCGGCAGGTTCGGGATGGCTACTGCTGTAGTTATCAGCCCGTTGACGAATAATCGCAATATCTGGCTCTGGCTCACTAGCATTGGGCAAACGAATAGGATCCTGACACTGCAATAGTTCATCCTTCGCAAGTAATGGGGGCAGCAATTTCAGAAAATTCCGACAGCAGATCGTGTGTGGCGTGCCTTTCGCAATCATGGGATGGATTTGTCCGCGAATCAGTTCTGTTCGGGCGTCGTAGGCGATCGCCCCCGTCTCGCGCAGACGGTGATATTCCTCAATTGTTAATGGCGGAGCCTGAGTATTCATGGGCTTATTTCTTCTTGCGCTTACTTTTTACGCTTGTAGAACGGACGATCGCACACCACTGCCTCAACAGTTTTCTTACGGATCTGCACCGATAATTTTTGACCCACTTCCGATAGTTCGGCGGGGACACGGGCGATCGCGATGGGAGTGCCGAGGGTTGGGGAAAGGGTGCCGCTGGTAACGATGCCGACGGTTTCGCCGTTGTGGAGCACTGGGTAATCGTGGCGGGCAATGTTGCGATCGCTCAGTTGCAGCCCCACCAATTTCTGAGCAACGCCGTTTTCCCGTTGCTGTTCTAATACATTGCGTCCAATAAAATCCTCCTTCCGATCCAGTTGCACCAACCAGTCCAACCCCACTTCAAAAGGCGTTGTGGTTTCATCCACATCCTGACCATAAAGGGCCATCGCTGCTTCCAGCCGCAGGGTATCCCGTGCGCCTAAACCGCAGGGAGCAACGCCCGCCTCTAATAAATTTTGCCAAAGCTGGACTCCCGCCTCGGCGGGCAGCATCACCTCAAAACCGTCTTCACCTGTGTAGCCAGTGCGAGCAATAAAAGCAGGGTGTCCAAAAATTCCCGTTTCCACAAATCGGTAAAATTTCACCTTGCTCAGGTCCGCTGCCGTTAGCTTTTGTAACTGAGCTTCCGCTTCTGGACCTTGGACTGCCAGGAGGACGCGATCGCTCAAATCTTCCAGCTCGGCACTGGTCATATTTTGCAGCATCCACGACCGATCTTTGATGGTGGTAGCGGCGTTAACAATGGCGATCGCCCGCTCTATCCCATGCTCCGGCGGCTGCCAGTACACAATCAAATCGTCCAAAATGCCGCCCGCCTGATTGAGCAGCACCGTATATTTGCCCCGCCCTGGCGTCAAAATGCTTAAGTCCGTGGGAACCAACCGCTGTAGCTCCCGCCTCAGACTGAAACCCTGCAAGGCAAACTTGCCCATGTGGGAAATATCGAACATGCCACACCGGCGGCGCACCGCTTCATGTTCCGCCTTTAGCCCTGCGAACTGCACCGGCATCTCCCACCCACCAAACTCGGTCATCTTCGCCCCCAACCCCACAATTGCGTCGTACAGGGGTGTGCGAAAGGGAGGCGTTTCCATGGGGTTTTTCCAAAAGTGACGGGCAATCTACTTAGACACCCCCTATCTTGCCATTTACAGATTGCTAATGATTCTGTTCATAATCTCCATGCCGCTTACCGCCTGCCAGACGAACAGTCACACAATAATGATGCTTAGGGCAATATGGCTGTAGCGAGCCCAGTCTTTGCCCCGACGCATAGGGGGCACCAAACTGGCGGCGATCGCAATCAGGGTAGTCATAGCAAGCCCCGCCAGCAGATGGTCGTCCACAAATAATTTTCCATTATTCCAATAGGTGACCGCCATGCCCTCGGTATTGCCAATAACCATAATGGCCAGCAAAATCGAACCATAGCGATAGTGGCGATCGCCAAACTTCTTCTTCGCCATCGCCCGCCGCGTTTCCTTATCCACAGACCGCAGCCGCCGAGACTGCACCCCCAAATAGCCCGCGTACAAGGTCATAAAAAATAACCCCCACATGGCGATCGGATGCAGGAAATTGGAATAAACTTTGATGCTGTCGGGCAGAGCGATATCCACAGGAAGCTCCAGTCGTAAACGGGGAATGGGACCAAGCCAATGGGCTTGTAACTAATTATTACGAAGTTTTCTGCTTCTGTGAAGAGGGATTAGATCAGAGTCAGGTTCACTTACCAGGTCAAAACCATGGACATTGTGCCACTGGAAAAGTCAGATTTCGCGATCGCAGCCAATTGCCTAGCGGCCGCCTTTGCTCAGGATCCATTGATATCCCATTTCCTGCCAGGCAATGCCGAGGCTAAGCGGCTGGCTCTGGAGAAAATGAGCCAGGGGCTGCTGAACTGGGCCCAGCCTTACAAGCACATCTACACCACCGCTGATCGCCCAAAGGGGGTGGCTATTTGGCTGCCACCGGAGGAATCTGACGCCACCTTGTCCCAGCTTTGGGGATTGATTACGTCAGGGCTGCTCCAAACTCCGCTGTATTTTCGCTGGGATCGTCTGCTGGATTTAGTTTGGCTTTCGTGTATCTTCCCCCAGATCCACGAAAAGCTGATGCCTGAGCCGCACTGGTATTTGGGCATGCTGGGGGTGTCGCCCCAGTGCCAGGGGCAAGGGGTTGGGGGAAAGCTTATTCAACCGATTCTAGAGTTGGCAGACCGTTCCAAGACGGATTGCTATTTGGAGACCACCACTCCGGCGGCGGTGCAATTTTACGAACGCAATGGCTTTCAAACTCTCCATCAGGTCTTTTTTGCAGGTCATCCCTATTGGGCAAGGAAGCGATCG
>CALCTI010000711.1 GCA_937894105.1 uncultured cyanobacterium | reverse complement strand
GGCGACCAATACCCTTCAATCTTTTGTGGTGCGGGTGCCGGAGGTGCGCGGGGTGTGGCTGACCAATGTGGATAGCGATGTGCTTTATGGGCGCGATTCCATGGATGTGGCCTTTGGAGAGTTGGCACGGCTAAATTTTAATACGGTGTATCCGGTGGTGTGGCACAGCGGCGAGACGTTGTTTCCCAGCGATACATTGCGGCGGGCGACGGGGCGGGCGATCGCCTCCCATCCTCGATTGCAGGGGCGAGATATGCTGCGAGAACTGGCGGCAGCAGGGAAAAAGCACGGGCTGACGGTGATTCCGTGGCTAGAGTTTGGGATGATGGTGGCTCCCGAATCGGCGATCGCCCAGCAGCATCCTGAATGGCTGTCCCAGCGAGCCAACGGCAGCAACACCACCCAAGCGGGGGCGGAACAGCGGGCGTGGTTAAACCCCACCCATCCCGCAGTTCAAAAATTTTTGATTGATTTAACGGTGGAAGTGGTGCGGAGATATCCCGTGGCGGGGATCCAGTGGGATGATCATTTTGCCTGGCCCGCCGATTTTGGTTATTCCCCGACCACCGTCGCGGCCTACCAAGCCGCATTTCCAGGGCAAATGCCTCCCGCAAACGACCAGGATCCCCGCTGGGCCCAGTGGCAAAATTGGCGGCGCGACCAGTTGAGCCAGCTTTTTGGGCGCATTTCCCAGGCGGTGAAGGCAGCCAAGCCCGACGCCATTATTTCCCTGTCGCCCAACCCCTACCATTTTGCCAACCCCACGTCCCTGCAAGATTGGGCGCGGTGGTCTCGGTCCGGCTGGATTGATGAACTAATTGTGCAGGTGTATCGCAACGATATGCCGCGTTTCCAACAGGAATTGGGCGATCGCACCTTGCAAAATGTGAGCCAAACTGTCCCCGTTAGTATTGGATTACTATCAGGATTAAAGGCAAAGCCCGTCTCCGCATTAACATTGGATAAACAGGTAAGAGCCGTACGAGATCGACAGCTTAGCGGCGTATCTTTTTTCTTCTATGAAACCCTTTGGAATCTGACGCCGGAATCTTCCCAACGTCGTCAATGGTCAATTCGCCGCTGGTTTTTTAACCCTGCCCCGCGTCCTTTAACGATAAATCGCCCCATCCTTCCGCCGTCATCCTGATTACTAACCGGGGCTCCAAGTACCGTGGAAGCTGTGGGGAATAATGCTGGGCAGTTGGAGTTTTGCGATCGCCCCTCCCTGTAAATGCTGTGGCGATCGCCCATCATAAACCCACACTTGACTCCGGTGATTAACACCATCGTAAACCGCCGTTAGTAACCACCTTGGCTGATTATTTTTGTCATAAACAACGATGGGCTCTGAGGGATAATAGCCCTCGCCCGCGTCAATAATTGTTAGGTGATCCGTTGCCGATTGGTAGTGGGCGATCGCCCCAAAAAGGTCAGAGTTTTCCTGTGGATTACTAACCGTGTTTTGGCGATGGGCTGACAGGTAAATATTATCCGGTGCCTTCGGTGAAATATTATCCCAGGAGTTAACCACTGGAAATTTACATTGTTGATTCACTAAGGTTTTGTGCTCAATTTTTTTTGGATTCTTAGGGTTAAAACTAATTTCCCGTAAGGTTCCCACGGCAGAGGTTTTTACGTTTCCAGAGGCGATTTCTTTTAAATATTGATTCGTGGAAAAGTTATCATAGCCCACAAATCCAACATGAATCATGCCGTCACAATCTACCCACCCATGGCTAAAGTGCCACTGAAACCACGGTTCAACAACGGCGCGATTAACTAACTCTAAAGTTTCCCGATCAAAGATTAGAATCGTCGTCCCAATGTCTGGCTTCCACTGCAATGAGTCGCTAAAGCTTTTTAAGTTGAAGATTACGGGGCTTAGCTGTAGTTGAACCGGCGGCACCAAGAAAACTAAATACGGTCCCGCTAGGGCGAAATCGTGAGTTAAAGACACTCGCGGTAAGGTTAAAAAATTTTGTTTTAATAGCTTTCCCGTGGCGTCGCTGCGATATAACCACAGCTTGGTGACGAGACCGGGCACCATGCCGAAGTTGTAAATTTCGCCGCTCTTGGGATCAGTTTTCGGATGAGCGGAATAGCTGCGATCGCCCGGCAATTGCCCAAAATCTTCCAGCCCCACCGTTTCCAGCGTATGTAAATCCAACCGATGGGGTCGCCCCCCTTCCCACAGGGCCAATAGCCGATCCGGCAGCGCCAACACCGATGTATTTGCCGCATTTTTCAGCGATCGCCCCCCCGTCATCTGCTGCCACCAGTTTCCCGCCGGTAGCAGCTCATAATTGCTATACAGCCACCGCCCAGCCGCCGCCTCCTCATGCCGCGCTGCCGTATCCACATATTGGTAAGTGCCCGTCGCCTCACCCTCGCCGAACCGCACCGCCAACACCGCCCCATCCCCATCAAACCAGTGCCCCCTGCGCCCCACCCCCCCCCCCCGATGGCCCGC
>CALCTI010000710.1 GCA_937894105.1 uncultured cyanobacterium | reverse complement strand
ACCTATCCCTCAGTCGCCAAGATAGGGGCTTTATTCTGGTGCGCACTATGGATAAAGAAGGGGACCTGTATTTGGTGATGGATTTTGCCCAGTCGCTTCAGCTCGACTCAAATTACATCAATATCTAAGAAAACGGTGAGGTTTATCTATATTAGGGCGGCATTGGGATGGCGCAGGTAGGGCTTGTACTTTCCACTGCATAAGGCGTCTGGAGTTTATTAATGGATGCACGCCCTGGTTTTCTTTTTGGGTCCTAACCTTTGACGCCGCTGCTGGCATTGCTGGGAACGATATAGCGCTGTAGAAACGCGAATCCTAGCAAAATCGGAGCAACGGAAATGACTGAGCCTGCCGCCACCAAGCGCCAATCTAGAGAAAAGGTGCCCGCCAGTTTCGACACTCCCAGGGGCAAGGTGTAGAATTCCGGCTGATCCAGAATTAGTAGCGGCCAAAGGAAATCGCTCCAGGCTCCGATAAAGACAAAAATTGCCAGGGTGACGAGCGCTGGACGAACGGCGGGCAGCATAATATGCCACCAAATGCCGAGCTCGCTGCATCCATCCATGCGGGCGGATTCTTCCAGCTCTTTGGGCACGCCCTGGAACGCCTGGCGCATAAGGAAAATGCCGAACGCTGAGGCAATACCGGGAAAAATTAGCCCTAAATATGTATTTCGTAGCCCCAGGTTCACCGCGAGGATGTAAAGGGGAATGGTGACGATTTGAAAGGGAATAGCGATGGTGGCAACGATCGCCGTAAAAATCACCTCCCGCCCTTTAAAGCTCAGCCGCGATAACGGGTAAGCCGCCAGGGAAGAGGACAGCAAATTTAGCGCTACGGTTAGGCTAGACACCATCAGGCTGTTAACCACGTAATTGCCGAAAGGGGCGCTGTTCCAAGCTTTGACGAAGTTCTCAAAGGTGGGTTGCTGGGGCAAAAAGCGCGGGGGATATTGAAAGATATCTTCCGTAGGCGCTTTAAAGGCAGTGCCCACTAGCCATAGCAACGGCAGCAGCATGACGATTCCGATTCCCGCCAACAAAGCGTAAGTCAGAACCCTATTGCCTAATCGTCGCCACTGTTCCTGTGCCATGTGCTAATTCCTCAGGCGATCGCCCGGCGGATCTCATCTTCATTCAGGTCTTGCCCAATAATAACGAGCTGGGTTCGGCGATTTTCGTCGGACTGCCAGGGGTGATCGTAGAAGCTATCAAAGCGCTTGCCCACCCCCTGCAACACTAATCGCATGGGCTTGTTCGCCACATCCAAAAATCCCTTAATGCGATAAATTTCCCATTCTTCCACCAGCCGCTGCAATTTTTTGACCAGCGCCTTAGGATCGTCAACGGTACCCAGCTCCACGCCGAAGGACGTAATGTTGTCATCGTGGTCGTGCTCTTCTTCATGGTCGTGGTGACTATGGCGATTGTCCAGGTCATCCTCCACCGTTGCGTTAAAGCCCAGCAGCACTTCCGGCGCAATTTTCCCTTTTTCGCAGGGAACAATTTTGACCCCTTTGGGCACTTCCGTTTCTAACCAGTTGAGGACGCGATCGCGATCGTCCGCCTCCACCTGGTCCACCTTGGTCAATAGCACCATATCGGCACAGCCCAACTGGTCTTCAAATAGCTCCTCAATGGGCGTTTCGTGCTCCAAATTTGGATCCTCATCCCGCTGAGCCGTCAGAGCCTCTATATCTCCAACCACCTGTCCCGCCGCCAAAGCCTCGCAATCCACCACGGTCACCACCCAATCAACGGTTGCGCCGGTGCGAATTTCGGGCCAGCGAAAAGCTTGCACCAGAGGCTTGGGCAAGGCGAGACCGGAAGTTTCAATCACGATGCAGTCCAGGGAGTCGCGCCGTTTCAGCAGCTCTTGCATGGTGGGCAAAAATTCCTCCTGCACCGTGCAGCACAGACAACCGTTTGCCAGCTCCAAAATAGTACTGTTGGTGGCGGGAGTGCTGTTGGTGGCAGGATCGGGCTCGTCCCCGTCGCACACCTGGCACGATCGCAAAATTTCGCCGTCAATGCCCACCTCGCCAAATTCATTGACTAAAACGGCAATGCGTCGCCCCTGATTATTTTGCAGCAGGTTTCGCACCAACGTGGTTTTTCCCGCGCCGAGGAAACCGGTGACGACGGTAACTGGAAGTTTATTCATGGTTTTGAGAGGGATTATGGGTTGCGTCAAATAGTGGGTTGCCCTCGCCCCAAACCCTCTATTGGCTGCCAATGCGCTGCGAACGACGAAGCTCAGGGAACGCCTCTTCCCGAGGAGCTAACCGTTATGCAACAGTGAAGCGAAGCCAAGCATAGAGAGGGTTTGACTTGCATCCGTTTATCCTTCCCGTAGGATGCGTGCTAACGTACCGCACGGAGCTACAGCCTTTAGAACGGTGCGTTGGCACGCGCCCTACAATCCTCTTTGGATAGGGCTTTACTGAAGTTTTGCGTAATGGATAGCTCTCTGGGGAGAAGGAGCTAGGGGATGAGGGCAGGAGGATTAACCGAGCACTGCGGAGGCTAGGAAGGCAGCGCCGAAGCCGGTGATCGTAAAGCCGATATAGCGTACTTTTTGGGCAATGCTTTCCGGTTGAGGGGTGGAAATCATTTGAGCCACTGTCCGTGCTCCTAAAGCGATCGCCGCCTGAATCAACCCAAAGCCTAGTAGGTAAGCGACCAGCGGCGTCATTTCTGCGCCGACCACGCTTTCACCGTAGGCATAGCCGTGGAAAACCCCCGCTGCAATGGCGATCGCCCCCAGCACCCACAAATTCACCTTGCGTCCCCAGGCCACCAGCGCCCCAACGATAACCACTGACAGGGAAATCATCACCTCAGGCAACGGCAAATCCACCGCCTGTAAATGGATCCCTGTGCCCACCATGGACGCGGCCACAAAACCAACCGGCACCAACCACCCCCAGGCGCGATTCACCGCTACCAATCCCACGGCAATCACAAACGCTAAATGGTCCAGCCCAATCACTGGGTGCCCCATACCGGACATAAAGCCCTCAAAAAAGTTGCTAGGAAGCTTGCCGTCCAAGGGATGGTGGGCAAAGGCGGGAGAGGCCATCAGCCAGGTGGCCAAGCCGATCGCCACACCAGAGCTAAAGGTCACGCGCGATCGCTGCATCATTGTTTTCATAGGTCTCAAGTTCGACGTCTCTAAAATTGGAATCGGATGAAAAATAAATTGGCGGCTAGGAGCCGGTGGTCTCTCGGCGCAAAGTTTGCAATAAATCTTGGGGAACGGGCGGCACCCGCGCAATTACCCCACGCTTAAGGAGGTCCGGGCGATCGCTCCAGCCCATCATCCCGTCCGCCTTTGATCCATAAAGGGATGCACATTCAAAAACCGCATCACAAACGGCGTCCACTTCTTCACCGTCGTGGGGCAAATCACCAAAGAGATATTGATGCTTTCCGGGTGCAGAAAAGCTGACCGCGCAGGCATGGCTACAAGCGCTCATACAAGCCGTTGGTTCCAGCTTCAGCGATCGCCGCTGGTCCTCCGGCAGTTGATCGTATTTTTTTTGCAGGGCGGTAAATAGGCGATCGCCTCCGCTAGTGCCAACTCGCTGCCCCTTATGCCAAGTGGACGCGCAGGTGGTACATACGAATAGGGTCGTGGCGGGCTCTAGTGATGTCACCGAGAATCCCTCCACATCGAATTTTGTAGTTGTCATTGACTTAAGCCGTCATCCATCACGCGTAGATTTCGGCAACATCCGTCCTGTTTAAACGGGCTTATGAACCGTTGAAATCAAGAATCGGCGGGCATTCTGACTAAAAAGCGATCTTACAAAACGCTTCATCACAGTTGCGGGACAGCGCTGGATTTACACCAAACTTTCCCCCTTACGTTCGACGGCTGCTCTCCGCCGAAACCGATTGGATATTACACATTGAGTCTGCAAATTTCCCGAAAATTTTTCCGAAGATGATTTGCAGACCCTAACCATAACATTCTCGGCCGTTGGCGGCGATGAAGTGAATGAACTGGGTCTCCCCTAGAAAAGGCATTGTCAAATTAACCTGCCATATTCTGGATGAGGCACTACCGTCCTGCTCGC
>CALCTI010000709.1 GCA_937894105.1 uncultured cyanobacterium | reverse complement strand
GCTGGGAATTTGCCCGGCCGCGACCGCCGCCGCAATTTCGTGGTAGCGCTGCATTAAATATGCTTCGTCAAACAGCCGCTCAAATACTGCCATCGTTTCCTCCCTGCCCCTCGCTTATTTCCTGGGCGCTATTGCATCTGTGTTCTTTGACTAGAACTATGGATACGCTGATTCCGGTTGTTACAAATCAGAATTTCCTGGCGTTTTGTCGCGCCCTTGACCACACGCGCCCAGCGCCAGAAGCGGTGCGAAGTCCCTTAAGCCTCCCACAGGGAAGGTACTCCCTTTAGAATAGGGTTCAATTCTTTAACACCGTTTTATTTTGCGCCGCCGCCGTGTCCCAAACTCCCGTTGCCCGAAAACGACCCCAGCCCCCCACTCCTCAAAAGCCGAAGAAAAAAGGCAATTGGCTGTGGAGCGTCACCTGGCGATTGGTGGTGCTAGGGATTCTGAGCAGCGGCAGCGCGGCCATGGGTATGTTTTTGGCGGTGTATTTTCCCGGTCCTGGCGATCGCCCGCCATTGGTAGAACAAGCCCGCGCCGGAGCCCAGCAGCAAATTAACCAGTGGTGGAATCAGGGATGGGGCGTGATTGAATCCTGGCTTCCCGGCGATTCGCCCAACGATCCTCCCGCCGACTCGTCCCCTAAACCCACCTCCTCGGGAGCCGACGCCCTCGATCCATCGATCAGCGGCGGCGCGGCTCCTACCCAGCATTCCTCAGAAAAACGCCAGGCTCTCCAGCGACAGCTCAATGGCTTACAAATTCAAATGAACGATCTGGTGGGGCAAACCGCGGCCCTGGAAAGTCAACTGGGCGATCGCTATCCCGGCGACCCCGTTGAAGTTCGCCTGCAACGGCTGGGGCGACAAATTGACCCCAGCGCTGTGGCGTCCACCCCCATTGCTCCCCAGGGGCGATCGCCAGAGCTACCGTCCACCATCACCCTCCCCACCGACAGCCTATTTGCGGACGGCCAAAGCACCCTACGCCCCGAGGCGATTCCTATCCTCGACAGCATTCTGCCGGAGCTTCAGCTCAAACCCGACGCCAATATTCGCGTAGCGGCCCATACGGATACCATTGGCGATCGCGAAAACAATCGCGAGCTATCCCTACGCCAAGGTCGCGCTGTCGCTAACTACCTATCAAAGAAACTTGGAACAAACGGTCGCTGGACCGTGGTGGGCTTTGGTGAAACGCGCCCCGTTGCTATTGACAATGACGCCTCCAGTCAGCAGCGCAATCGCCGCATTGAAATTGTGGTGAACTGACTACGGGGATACCAAACGCCGAAGGGAGGGAGTGAAAGGGGGATGTACAGGGGGGCATCGGTGCTACAACGTTTTAGCCCCACCACATTTGGTCCTGTGAGCATAAGCGACAAAAATTTGGTTTTTATTGGATCATCTATAACGAATGCTGATGACTATGATTGCCCTCAAGGCACCACAACGAGGGAGCCAACGTGGTATTGATTAATGAGATTCAATGATTTACAAAACTTCGCTACTATTTCAAAGCTGATCCAAGTATTCAATAAATTAACTTGTTCTTTTAGTCACATTGTCAAATCTGCTATCGATTAACGATAAAACCCCCTAAAGGCTTATTCACATTTCCCCGTGTCCTCTTCGTCCGTTATGCGCGTCATATTTTTTGGCACTCCCCAGTTTTCTGTGCCCAGCCTCCAGAGGCTAATCGATCATCCAAAGCTTGAAGTGGTGGCTGCCGTCACGCAGCCGGATCGCCGTCGCGGTCGCGGTAAGTCCTTGATTCCCTCTCCTGTTAAAGAGTTGGCAGTGTCTGCCAATTTGCCCGTGCTGCAGCCAGTCAGAATTCGGAAGGACCAAGAAATTATTGACAAGCTCAGATCCTTTGATGCTGATGCTTTTGTGGTGGTGGCCTATGGTCAAATTTTGTCAGAAGAAATTTTAAAAATTCCCACCATTGGCTGCATCAATGGTCATGGATCTCTGCTGCCGGCTTATCGGGGGGCGTCGCCCATGCAGCGATCGCTGGTGGACGGTCAGGAAAAAACCGGGTTGGTGACCATGCTGATGGATAAGGGCATGGATACGGGACCGATGCTGCTGCGGGAAGAAACGCCCATTGAACTCCTAGACAATGTGAAAACCTTGGGGGCTCGTTTGGCAGAAATATCGGCGGAGCTGTTGCCGGAAACCCTATTGGGGTTGGGCAGTGGGCAGTTGGTACCGAAGCCTCAGGATGAAAAGCTGGCTACCCATGCGCCTCTGATTGATAAGACAGAGTACGTGCTGGACTGGACCAAGTCGGCGATCGCCCTCCATAACCAGGTGCGCGGATTTTATCCTGGCTGCCATGCCCAGTGGCGGGATAGTAAGCTGAAAATTCTGTGCACGGCTCCCGTGGGGGATGAGTATTGGAGCGAGTTACCGCTGGAGTTTAGCGTTTTGGAACACAATTGGCCGGCGGTGGAGCCTCGGTTGAAAAAATTGAAAGGGGGACCAGGGACCATTGTGGAAGTGGTGAAAAATATTGGTCCCATTGTGCGCACTGGGGACGGGTATTTACTGGTACGTCAGGTGATTCCTACCGGGAAACGCATGCAGTCGGGCTGGGATTTTGCCAACGGAACGCGTCTGGAAGTGGGCGAAGTTTTAAGCTGATTATTCGCGGCTTTAGGAAATTTTATTGGAGCAACTTAATTGGGGCAATTTAACGGGAGCAATTTAACGGGAGCAACTTAATTGACGCTCTAATCTTTCAAAGACGTGCCCATCATTTTGTGCTTGAGTGCATGGAAGACTTGACTGCTGAGATATACTGCGCGGACGATTAGTTTTGCTCCCGACAGCTGCTGAGCGCCCGACAGCCAGTGCAGCAACGTTATTGCCCCTAAGGCTACGGCGATCGCCACTCCCACCCAAGCCAATGCGGTGTCCATCGTTCCCGATTCTGCCGCCAGAAAAATTTGAATAGGAATGGTTACCGTGCGACCGGGAATGCTGCCCGCCACCATTA
>CALCTI010000708.1 GCA_937894105.1 uncultured cyanobacterium | reverse complement strand
TGAAAAAAGATCGAAAAAATATGCATATCGAAGAATCGCGATCGCGCTGGAATCCGAGAGAAGATATTGTCACTGAGCGAAAATAGCCTCTTTGAAAAATCATTACCAGGGCAACATTTCGCCATTTGCGTGCCAAAAACTGCCCGTATTTTCCAGGTTAAGTTCATCAATTCGGGCTAGTAATCCTTCCACAGATTGTTGAGGCGTAATGCCGCCTTCATAGAAGTTAGTCATACGAGTTTGAACCAGACCCGGATGGAGAATTCCAACGGCAATTCCTCGCGGTTTAAGGTCAACGGCTAGCGATTTTCCTGCCATCGAAACCGCTACTTTTGACATGCGATAGCCGTAGGATCCCCCTGAAGTATTGTCAACAATTGCCACCATTCGGCTGGTCATAATAATGACCTTTGCATTGTTAGAGAGTACCGGCAAAAATGCCGCAGTAAAGTGCAAAGTACCGATCGCATTCACCTCAAATTGCTGCTGAATATTATTGAAATCTAAGTCATCAAGGGTAACTCGTTTTAATATCCCGGCGTTATTAATTAATACGTCAATGGGCTCGTCCTTAAATTTATTCACCAGCGCCGCCACGGATTGATCAGAGGTAATATCAACTCCTGTTTCCACCTGAATTCCTAACCCGTCAAGTTCAGGAGAGCTGCCGCGGCAAACGGCGATCGCCCGGTCACCACGAGCCTTAATTTGGCGGCAATACTCCAACCCAATCCCGCGATTTGCACCTGTCACCAAATAAGTTGCCATTGTTTTAGCCACTAACTTTAACTGGCTTAGTTATATCGAATCCAAACTCCACGCTGCATCTATAAATTTCAGGAGGTGGTCGCCCCGGTCCTCACGAAATTTTCCACACTCGATTTGCCCTACGTAATTTCTGGCACTTACAACAACTTTGCCCCATTGGATTAGGGCGATCGCCTTACAAATCAGGTGGGCATTGCCGTACTAATCGATGGCTAAGCCCTGTGTTTGAATCGGGAAAGTTAAAACTATCAGCATTGTTATTTTGGAACGTGGCTATGGCTTTCTCCGTCTTTCGTAATCCCACCAGCAAAATCTTTAAGGCACTGAAAGGAGTCGCCTTAGCCTCTGCTTTAGGAGGATCGCTTTTTTTACTATCAGGTTGCTTTGGAAAACCCCCTGTGGAACCAGCATCAGGAGAAGAGCTTTTATCAAGATCTAATGTGGCCAAAGGTGAGGCTTTTTCCTACGATGATTACAACGAAGTTTTAGCCACCTATGTCAACGAAAAGGGCGAAGTTGATTATGGGGGATTGTTGGAAAATCGTGAGGCTTTAGATCGGTTTAACGCAGATTTAGCCGCAGTTTCCCGTGAAACCTACGACAGCTGGTCGGAGCCGGAGCAAATCGCCTTTTGGATTAATGCCTATAATTCGCTGACGTTGCAGGCAATTATTGACAACTATCCTGTGGAAAGTATTCGCGGTATTAATGGCGTTTGGGATCGCCTGGAGTTTACAGTTTTAGGGGAGAAAATGACCCTAAATAATGTTGAGCACGATGTGCTGCGGGTGGATTTTAATGAACCTCGGCTGCATATGGCGATCGTTTGTGCGTCCATTGGCTGCCCGTTTTTGCGCACCGAAGCCTTTGTGGGCGATCGCCTGGATCAACAATTAGAAGAACAGACGCTGGAATTTCTTTCCGATGATCGCCACTTCACCCTTAACAAAGAAAGTAATGAGGTGGGGGTTTCGTCGATTTTTAAATGGTTCGGCGACGACTTCAAAAAAACCTATGGCACCGAAACAGGCTTTGAAGGGCATAACGATAAAGATCGCTCCGTACTGAACTTTATTGCTCAACATCTAGGAAGTGAAAATCAATCTTACTTAAAAGATTCAAAGTATCGTTTAAAGCATCTGAACTACGACTGGAACCTTAATGCTCAGTAGGCTGATTAACTGGCGCTGTGGCAATGGCACCTTCATTGATGGCAAAAAAAGCTGACATAGGGACGGCTCAGGAGTGATTCGCGCCAAAAATCAGCAGCGCCAATTTTGGATTCTAACGGCCAGTAACAATTTATTTTTTTTGCTGTTTGACCGTATCAAAGCCTAGCGAAATCTTAAGGCGACAGGGACAAAAAAGCCCTGTCGCCTTCGCTTATGAAAACTGTACTTAGCGCCAGCCCAGTAAAATCGTCATCTTTAATCTCTACATTTAGCGTTGCAGGCGAGCGTTGCGATTTGCCCACCTAGGCTATGATATTGTCTCGTAATTCCAAATACTTCCTCGAGGTATCTATGGTTCGAGAACTTGATCGCCCCCAATATCAGGAGTTTCCGGTAGCTGCACCAACGGCATATCCGGTGTTTTATCGCACTTACAGTCGGCGGATTAACGGACAGCGCGAAACGTGGCAGCAGGTAGGCGATCGCGTTGTAAAGGGGCTTAAAAAGCTCGGCAAGCTGAACAAAGACGAGTGTAATTTGCTACTTCGCATGCACGGAAATATTCAAGCCCTGCCGTCGGGACGATGGCTATGGGTAGGCGGCACCGAGTGGCTGGAAAAGCCGGCGAATTTTTCCGGGGCTTACAACTGCACCAGCACCAATGTGGTGGATTGGCGGGCTTTTGGACTGATGATGGACCTGGCCATGATGGGCTGCGGGACCGGCGCGGTTCTGGAGCCGGAGCACGTGGAGCAGTTGCCGCCGATTCGTAATGAGCTGGCGGTAGCGGTGGAGGGCTCCCAGGGGGAAGTTCCTGCTGGAGAACGTCAGGAAGAAACCTCGGTGGCGATCGCCGGTAATGACGTAACCATCGTGGTGGGAGACAGTCGCCAGGGCTGGGTGAAGTCTTACCAAACGATACTGGAGCTATCCAGTGCGGAGAATTTTGACGGCACGGTCAATATCACCATCAATATTCGCCATATTCGTCCCACGGGCGAGGTGTTGAAAGGCTTTGGCGGTGTGGCGAATCCCATCAAAGTGCCGGAAATGTACCACAAGCTGGTGCGGATTTTGAACAAGGCGGTGGGTCGCCAGTTAACGTCAGTGGAATGTTGCCTGTTGATTGACCAGGCGGCGGTGGTTGTGGTGGCGGGCAATGTGCGTCGTAGTGCGGGCATGCGTCAGATTTCTAGCGAGGCCGCGGCGGGCGCAACGGCGAAGGATAACCTTTGGCAGCAGGATGATAGCGGTAACTGGCGCATTGATCCGGAGCGGGATGCGTTGCGGATGGCGAACCATACTCGAGTGTTCCACCGCAAGCCGACCTTGGACGAGTGTACCGACGCGGTGCGCAAGCAGTTTTATTCCGGTGAGGGGGCGATTCAGTGGGCTGGGGAGGCGATCGCCCGGGCCAGTGCTGACCTTGTAACGTCGGAGCTAAAGCAGGAATTTATTGCGGCTTACGAGGCGGGTAACGGTCGAGAGTGGCTAAAAAATCAGGATCCCAGCCAAAGCGACGCCGTGTTGGATCATCGACTGGGGCGCTACGGTTTGAACCCCTGCGGAGAAATTATTGGGGAGGATTTCCACTGCAACTTAGCGGAGATTCACCTGAACCAGCTGGAGCCAAAGGACCTGCAAGCCCAAGGGGATGCGTTCCGGGCGGGCGGTTTGGCGGTGGCGTCCTTGCTCCATCACCAATTCCAGGAGGATCGCTATCGCTTCAGCCGGGAAATTGATCCCATTGTGGGGGTGTCCTTCACCGGTTTGTTCGACTTCTTTGTGAAAGCCTTTGGGGTGGACTGGCTGTA
>CALCTI010000707.1 GCA_937894105.1 uncultured cyanobacterium | reverse complement strand
CCCACCAACATGCGCAACTGCCCATTCTCAGACTGGCGCTAATCATCATCCACCACAACCATCATCAACTCCGCTTCCGTCGCCATCCGTCGCGCCATCCGTTCCCGCTTGCCGCCCGCCACCCCCGCCTCCAAAATCCCCGGCGTATCGGTAATCAAAATATCCCGCTGTAATCCCCGCAGGCGCAGGGTGTAGGTCGCCCCCTCCTCCGTGGTACCCATGGGAGCGCCCACCTCCCCCACCTCCCGTCCCTTCAGGGCATTAATCAATGAGGTTTTCCCGGCCGATCCAGTGCCAAACACCACCACAAGTAATTCCCCCCGGGCCAGGTTCTCTGAAATTTCCTGCGACTTTTCCAATAACGCCTGCCGGGCCACATCTCCCTGAATTTGCGCCACCTGTTTGCGCACCGCTCGCAACGTTTCCTCCGCCGCCTCAGCTTTCACTTGAGACACCTGCACCGGACGACGGCGATTGTTGCCCTTTTTCGCCACCCCAAACACATTGAAGTAGTACACAAATGCGTACAGCAGCGCCCCCAACAGGGCGATGACCAACAGCAGCACCAAGTTGCCTAAAAACGGCGCGGTCCAGGTCACTTGCCAATACAGTTGCTGAATGGCATTCACCAGCCACAGCACAAACCCCAGAATGACGCACAGGCCAATCAAAATAATCAGTAGACGAGGAAGGGGCATTGGCTGGCGATGTGGGCTGGCAGTTTTAACGGGGGGCTTTAAAAGTCTTTGAACAGATTTTTGAACGGATTTAAGGGAGATTTGTGGGCAGGGCAATTTCAAAGCGACTCAGCAGCGGGTGCCCGGCTCCGCTACCCGTACCGCTTAGGTCCTGAACGGTGAGGGTGCCGCCCATGGAGTGCGCTAAAAGTTGGGCGAGGCGTAGGGCAAAGGTGGGGGAGGTGAACGGTGGCGGGGCGATCGCCGAGAGCACAGCCTTGCGACTGGGGTGGGTACCGGTAACGTCTGCGAGGGGATCAGGGCCGTCCATCAATGCCACCGGCTCCTGCCATCATTCAAAAGAACAGGAACTGTCTAAATAAATCATAAGCTGGCTTTTCGACTGGCGAGCTGATAAACGGAGAGCGCCCCCCTGTCCCTGTTCCGTCAGCAGCGTAATTAGGGCTTCTATTAAATCCACTAATGCCTGAGAAAGACGTTTTGGATCGCCAATACCCAAGCAAGCTTCTTCTGGGGAAATAATGCTGAGCTGTAAATTTCGATTCACTGCTTGAAGTTCAATTAGGCGCGCCACTTCAGCAAAGATTTTATCCGTCGAAATCGTTTGTAAATTAACAGCAACGTCGCTGTAGGTAACCTTGGAAACGTCAATTAAATGGTCCAACAATGCGACCCATTTCAATATGGCATCATTGGCCTGCTGAATAAACTCTCGCTCTTCCTCCCGGTCTTCACACAGGTCTGATAAAACCAACTGGTGGAGCCCAACAGCGGTGCTTAGGGGCGATCGCAATTCATGGGCCGTACGGGCTAAAAAACCACTCTTAAACTGCTCCGTTTGCACCGACCGATAGTATGCGAGCCGCCACGCTTCTAGCTCGTTGCTATTAACTGCTCCGCCCTCAAAGCCCTTAGAATTATCAGGTTTTGCATCTAAACCTGCGTCAACGTCTTGTGGATCTTTAAGGTTTTTTTTCGCGCTATTTTCCGAAGGCATTTTATTTGTAGAAGACTGGTTACCAAGCTGCGTATTCTTTCCTGGGAAACTATCACGAATGCCGTCGCTAATCGTCTGATCAATGGGATTAATGGGCGGGCTTTCGGAAGAGCTGGAGGGGGGATCCGGTGACGGGGCGGGGGAATAGGAAGATGGAATGGGGGGATATTTAACGGTAGCCGTGCGAACTTTGGGGCCACGCCCTTGGCGCAACCCTATGGCATAGGCGATCGCCCCTCCAACGGCAAACCCAATTAGTACGCTACTCCAAGCCAAATCATTTCTCCCCAAAGTTGCTGCTTTAACGCCATTACCTTGTTGTTGCCACTACCTTGTTTTAGCTCTTACGTTTTGCAAATTACGTTTTGCGAATTACGTTTTGCGCCAAATTACGACCACAGAAAAAATACCGGTAACGTTACTCAGTGGAAAAGCTCTCGCCTAGCTCCACACTACCCTGTCGAAAAATTGACCAGCCTTGGTCCGTCCACTGGGCCACCGTTGAGGGCTGCCCCGACCCCTTTTCCGCCGCGTCTCCCAAGGTGTCCACATAGGGCGCGATCGCCTCGTTTTCCAGCACCGCCACCTTTGGAAACGTATGGGCGATTCTCCGTAGGGTGCGCAAAGGGGGCTTTCCCGACAAATTGGCGCTGGTGGTGGCCAACACCCCCGTTTCCCGCAAGATTTCCTGGGCGATGGGATGGTTAGGAATACGCACGCCGACGCTGGTGGGATTGAGGCGGTGCACATCCAAGGGAACGCGATCGCTCGATGGCAGCACCAGAGTCAATGCACCGGGCCAATATTGGTTTGCCGTATCTTGCCAAAACTGGCGATCGCGATCAGATCCCTTCATATAGGGCAACAACGTGCGTAAATCTGCCGCCATCAAAATCAGAGGCTTAGCGGAGCTGCGTCCCTTCGCCTTAAAAATCTCGGCGCTATTCTCGGGCTTCACCGCCAGCGCTGGCAACGTATCGGTGGGAAAACTCACTAAGCTACCCTCATCGCGGGCAATCTCAATAAGCTTCGTTAGGGAAACCTGATCCATGGAAAATCAGTCAGAAAAATTGATCACATCAATCACTTGGATTGTCGACTCGAGACGCTCACCTAGGTTTTTTTAACTTCACCCTCTTTAACCCCACCATCAGTCTTGCCACTGACACCTGCTGGGTCAAACCTAATGGGCAGTTCCTGAATAAAGGGGGCACACTGGAACAGTGAGTTAGGGAACCGTAACAAGGCAATTTGCCCCATAACTATTTGCCCTATGGCTATTTTAGATTTCAAACTACGTTTCAGGCTAAGTTTTATCGCAAATGTCACCGGTTTCACTAACCGTACTGATAGTTGCGGTGGTGACCCAGTCGGTGGTGTTGCTCATCATCCAGTGCGTTTTGCTCCTCCGGCGCGGAAAGGGGGGCTCTGGCGATCGCTGGGTATTGCTTTAGTGGTTATGGGGCAGGGGGTTGTGTTTAGCCCTGGGGCGATCGCCCGCACTACCCCCAACCCCAACGTGACCGTAGAGCGACTAGAAAGGGTTTGGGAAGGGCAGTATGAAGAGCATTTTGATCGGGATTTAGAGGCCACGGTGCACACCCCCGGTACCATTTCGGCCACCCTGCGGCGAGCGCGAGTCCAAACCGGCCGTAGATCCGCCGTTCTTTATGCCATGCCGGAGCCCTATGGGTTGGAGCTGCGGTTGGTCACCGAGGACGGGGAAGTGGTGACGGAGATGGTGCCAGCGGCTAATGACAAAGCGATTCCACCGGTGGTGCAACAGTTGCGCCAGTCCATCACCAATCCCCTCGAGCGGAAGGTGGGTAGTGATCGTTATCTGATCCCCGCCCAACAGCTTTACCAATGGATGATGGCCCCCGTGGCCCAAGCGTTAGAAGACGCTGACATTGATGTGGTTATTTTCTGTATGGGCGAAAGCCTGCGGGCAGTGCCCTTTGCGGCCCTACACGACGGTCAGCAATTTTTGGTAGAAAAATACGCCGTTGCCCAAATTCCAGGATTTAGCCTCTTTGACGCCCGCCATCGTTCTTTGAAAGACGAGCAGGTACTCGCCATGGGGGCATCGGAATTCCAATCCCAAGTGCCATTGCCAGGGGTTCCTGTTGAATTGGAAACGATTTTGGGGCTGGGAAATGCCGGCTCTGGTGCTGCAGAACCTTGGGAAGGGGCCAGCTTTCTCAATAGCCAATTCACCTTAAAAGCGTTGCAAGAGGAGCACCAAACCGGTGACTTTGGCATTATCCATCTGGCCACCCACGCTGAGTTCCGCTCTGGCAAATCCGATCAGTCTTACATTCAGCTCTGGTCTGAGCAGCTTACGTTGGATAGGTTAATCGCCTTAGATTGGACCGACCCGAAGGTGGAGCTGCTGGTTCTGAGCGCGTGCCAAACGGCGGTGGGCGATTCTGAAGCAGAAATGGGATTCGCGGGATTGGCGGTTAATTCCGGCGTGCGTTCTGCTTTAGCCAGCCTGTGGGTGGTGAGCGATCGCGGCACCTTGGCCTTGATGGGCGAATTTTACCGACAGCTGAAGAGCACGCCCACCCGAGTGGATGCCCTGCGGGAAACCCAGTTGGCAATGCTGCGTGGGGAAGTGGCGGTGGAGGGCGATCGCATCACCCGGGGCCCCCGAGGAGGAACCATCGTCCTGCCCCAAATCCTCCGAGCTAACGGGCGAGAATCCTTATCCCACCCCTATTACTGGTCCGCCTTTTCAATGATTGGCAACCCTTGGTAAAGCACGCTTATCGGTAATAAGACCCCTGTTTAGACAGGTTATCCCACGCCGAGCAAGTTCCCTGGATGTCTACTTCTTGATTCAGCAGCGCCGATGACAGTCCCTAGCGGATCGACTATTTCTCAGAGAGGCGTTGCTGGATAAAGCTAGGACAAGTGCAAACGCGTCACTGTAAAAATGAGCACTAGTACCAATTCTTCTATTTAAAGAGAGGACAGAAGCCTTGTACAACTGGCTCTCAAAGGTTTTAAATGTGGCTTTAATTTAGAAAATTGGTATTAGTGCTCAATTCAGCAACGCCCTCTCCCGAATAGCTGCCCCAAAAAGCCATCACAAAATACAATCACTTCATTAATTAATAAAACAGGGCAATCACAACAGCTTTGCCAAGTGTCCTATCTGAGTCGAGAAAGGTCATCTGCCAAATAGGCTTACGCTGACTTTTTCACAATGGATAGCTCCCAGGGAGAGGGGCGGCAAGTTGTGGGTCAGTTTTGTTTAAGTATTTTGAATACTAATACGTCTGATGTGAATTAGAAGAGCAACATTCCAAGGCAACAAAAAACGCTGGAGCCTATATTTCATAAAGGTTCTAGCCTAAAAGGAGCTGGACGACCCATGCCATCACCAGGGCAAAAACTCTGCTATTTCAGATTTTAAAAAGCCCCCTTTGGCTAAATCAATAGAGCTAACGATTTTCCCTTAAAAATC
>CALCTI010000706.1 GCA_937894105.1 uncultured cyanobacterium | reverse complement strand
GTGATTTGGGGTGCCTGGTGGTCTGGGGGGGGCTTTTCTTTTTCGTTTCTCGATCTCTTGGCTTTTTTTTTGGTTTCTGGGGGGTTGTTGGGCGGGTGTTGGGGGGGGGCGATCGCCGGGGGCTTGTAGGTAGGGAATTGATGCTGGAATGGTGGTGGGGGTGGTGCGAAACCGGTGGACCATGCTGAGCAGGGGGCACCAGTGGTGAATGGTGGAATGTTCCGGGGAGCGCCAGTCAATATTGGTGCTTTGGGAGAGGATGCGAGGGGTACCGGGAAGGGTTTGGGCGATCGCCACCAGACTTTTGGGCAGGTGCAGCACAATTTGCGCCCCCTGGTTTTCCAGGAGCGTGGCGTAGCGCATAAAGTTGAGGCAGTCGCCGAGCCCTAGGTCTCCATAGAGCATCAGGGTTTTTCCCTGCAATGGTTCTCCCTGCCAAAGGGGGAAGGGCACGGTGGGCAAAAGGCGGAGCATATCTGGGCACCGCAGTCGCCATTCGTATTCCGCAGCGCCGTCGATCCAGTTACCGAGCAGCATTTTCAACAGGGCTAGATTGCAGTGGGCTTCAGCGAAGTTGGGGTTTAGGGCGATCGCCTGCTGGAAAAATACCAGCGCATCTTCGTAGCGTCCCTGTTCCCGCATCACATTCCCTAAGCCGTGATAATTCTCGCCGTCGTTCGGCTCCTGCCTGAGCACTTCCCTCAATATGGTTTCCGCCGGGAGTAAATCGCCCTTCAAAGCCAACACATTACCCAAATTACGCTTGGCAGAATACCAGTTGGGCTTTCGTTTCAGCGCCGATTGATAGCTGGCGATCGCCCCGTCAAAATCTTT
This sequence comes from uncultured cyanobacterium, assembly GCA_937894105.1. Lineage (GTDB taxonomy): Bacteria > Cyanobacteriota > Cyanobacteriia > CACIAM-69d > CACIAM-69d > CALGDE01. The sequence goes on along the minus strand of CALCTI010000706.1, from coordinate 9,277 downwards.
TAATTTTGCCAGTGCGGCCCCCAAATTTAGGTGCAGATTAGCCTGTGATTCGCTGTCGGTGGTGAGCAGTAGCGCCCGTTGGTTGGACTGGGCGGCGTTGGCAAAGTCGTAGGCTTTATGCTGGGCGATCGCCAGATTTTGCCAGCTTAGGAAATGCTGCGGATCCTGTTGCAAAGCCCGCTGCCACAGTTGAGCAGCCGTTGAAAGGTGACCCTGTTGAGCTTGGGCGATCGCCTGCAAATGAAGTTGGTCAGCCGTGGACATCGTTAAGGTTCTACCAAGGATTTCAGGGCAATCCCCTGGGCGGCGGGGGTTTGGCTGGGGTTAAAGCGGTAGGGGATGGGCGTTTCCCCGTCGGGCTGAATCAGCCGGAGTCGCAAAGTGTCCAATAAGTAAGGGCTGCCGTAGAGAATAACGCCGCTGAGTTTACCGGTCTTTTGCAGTGCCGTAAATGTGGTTAATGCCGTTTGGGTTAGCCCGGCGCTGCCTCGGAAAGGATTTCCCCGTACAAATAATTGCAGCAGGATGGGACCGAGGGGGCGATCGCCGAGCCACTGGTCCAAGGTGCGTGCACTGACCGGGCTGTAGCCGTCGATAATGCGCAGCTCCGTAAGTCCCCACTGGCGCGGTTGGGCGATCGCCGGCGTGTGCTGCCCGAGAAAATCGGCGCTTATCCCATCGTCCACCCCAATCCAATTAATCCCCGGCGGCGTTTCTGCTACGTCTTGATTTGCCACTTCCGCCAACACGCCCAAATTCTCCATTGACTCTTTTGCCAAGGTTTTCTGAGAGGTGTCCTGGGCGATTGGCAAGGTTAAATAGCCATTGCCTCGCACCAAAGCCCCTTTAATCATTTGCTGGTCAAGGGCAATATGGTCGCGAGTTGCCAGCTGTTCAACGGGATTTGGCGCGGCGTCACCCTGCACCTTAGCTTTGGCGGTCCAAATGCGCTGCACCGACTTTTCGATGCGATCGCGCGAAATTCGCCCCTGGTCCACCGCCTGGCAAATTGCCGCGATCGCCCCCGGTGGATCCGCTGGCATCAGCAAAATATCTGCCCCCGCTTCCAAGGCCAACACCGGCGCTTCATTGGCTCCATACCGATTGGCGATCGCCCCCATCACCAGCGCATCGGTGACAATAATGCCGTCAAATCCCAGTCGTTCCCGCAACTGCCCCGTTAGTACCTTTCGCGATAAGGTAATCGGCCACTCCTCATCCCACGCTGGAATCTGCAGGTGCGCCGTCATTACCGTGTCCACCCCTGCGGCGATCGCCCGTTGGAATGGCACCAGCTCAATTTGGCTGAGGCGATCGTCATCATGGGGAATCACCGGTAATTCCAGATGGGAATCGGTGGCCGTATCGCCATGCCCAGGAAAATGCTTCGCCGATCCCAGCACCGGATAGGGCTCCATCCCCTGCAAAAACGCTGTGGTCAAATCCGCCACCGTCGCCGGATCTTCCCCAAACGCCCGCACGTTAATCACCGGATTGTCGGGATTATTATTCACATCGACCACCGGCGCTAGGACCCTGTTAAGTCCCACCGCTGCGGATTCTTGGGCGATCGCCGCCCCCATTTTTCGCGCCAACTCCAGCGCCAGCGCCCTTAGCTGCGGTCCATGGTGGGTCATCATCCCCAACGAAAACGGCGGCGGAAACCAAGTTGCCCCAGCAAAACGCTGTCCCACGCCCTCCTCCACATCCGCCGCTAACAGCAACGGGATTTTTACCTCACTGTCCTGCGCCCAATCCTGCAATTGCCCAGTGCGCCGCGCCAACTCCAGCGCGCTGCCCCCCAACAAAATCACGCCCCCCACGCCCAAATTCTGGACCCAATGGCGCAACGTTTTCGCCGGAGGCTCCCAAACGGGATAGCGAATCTGCTGATCGAACACCATCCCCGACGCCCGCACCACCAGCAATTGCGCCACCAACTTTGGCAATGGTAACCGCTGAATTTCTGCTGAATCTGGTAAAGCTAGAGCTGTCATAAGCTTGCAAGTTTTTTATATCAAGTCCAGATAATAAGTGATGATTTCCTTAAACCCTCTTCTTTGTAATGTGACGGCAGTGGCGCGACTTCACTCAAATGGTGCTTTGAGAACAACCATCATTCCGCGTCTGGCGAAGGTTTCGGCTGTTTGTGTTAATGCACTTTTTTAGACGAGTCGCACCCTACGCAAAGCTGGATTTCATCGCCAGACAAGCGGGTTTTATATTAGTACTCAATCAGCTTGAAGATATGAGCAACATATCGATAGTCAATTCAATAAAAAAGTCAATTCAATAAAAAACAAGTCAATCGGGTTGCACTGCTAAAGCTAGAGCCGCCCGATTGACTTCGCCAACCCTTTGCGAACGACAAGGGGCAACTGAGCTTAACCGAAGTCCTCAGCGATCGCGGGCTGTCTCGTTAATTGATGAAGTGACTATAAGCTTCAGATCGGTGGATGATTTACCCTTGAGCCTCAAAGTCGTCTTCCCGTAATTTTGCTTGCCCATCGTCTTGTAAAACCCACAGTTCCTTATGGATCACCCCGTGAGCATTATTCATAGTCCATCCAGAGGTTAAAACCGCCTGAGTTTCATCCAAAACATCGACTTTAGGGTCAACATACTGCACATCAGCAAAGCCATCATCGATTAATTTTTGCCAAAACGCTTGAATTGCGTTCGTTCCGGTAAAGGTTCCAAAAGGGCGAGCATGCATCACAGCTTTGGCTTCATATTGGTTGGCGCATCCAGAAGCGTTACCGCTATTAAATGCTGATTTCCATTGAGAGCTGGCGAGGTTTACCGCCTCTAAAACAGTCCGTTTTTGAGCTTCAGTCAGCATAGTTTTTTGTTGCTCATCATTGGGTAGATTTAGGATTGGGTTTAGGGAGCAATTCAAGGTAAAAAAGTTGAGTTGAACGTTGTTTTCTGAGTGAGTAAATTACAGAAGAAACGGCATAAGTAAGCTTTTCTCTAGAGACAAAGCAAAAGTCCAATCCAATATCAATTTCTTACATTTATAAGGTAAAATAACCTATTTTTATCAGGTGAGTCCAGACCCTATTTCAATCACTATTCAAATCAATAATTTGACGATTACATTGACTTAGGGTTGCTGTTTTTCCAATTCTTATAGCTCTAAGGCAAGCTGAGTTAACTTCCAATCGCTATTGTCATTAATGCGGTTTTTCCACTCATCTTTTGGGGAAACCACGTAAATATTATCGTAGGAGCGTAGGAGATCTGCTTTTTCCGTGGGGTTATCTACCGCCAGGAACTCTACGTTGTTGGGCATATATCGACTGGCGGTAATGGTTTGGGCTCCAGCGCCGTTATTGTCTTTTGGAATCACAATGATTGGGTTGGGCATTTTGCCGATTTTGCGTCCCCAATGGACCCATTCGTTGGAGCTAAAGGCGAAGCGGCTGGTTTGCGATCGCGCAATTTGCATATCCGAGACCAGCCCTGCACTGACCCATAAAACTAAGCCAAGAACAGCGATCGCCCGCCGCCATCCTTTGAATTTACTGGATTGGAAAAGTTGGGCAAAGCCGAGGGCGAAGATGACGCTAAATAGGACGTTGCCAGGCAAGTAATAGCGCAAACATCCCCAGCTTGAGCGAATGCCGCCGGAGATAACATCTTGGCAAGCCCAAATTAACCAGGGAAAAATGCTGACGCAGCAGGTTAGCCAAAAAATGGATCGGTGGCGTTTATAAAGCCAGTACAGCAAGGCGCCGGTGGCGATCGCCAGTACCGCTCCGGTGACGAGGGAAAGGGTCCCCGAGCCCGCTTCGGTGATGGGGAACCAATCAATAACAAACAAGCTGTGACCCACTAACCAGCCGCTCATTAAATCCTGGAGACTTGCGGGGGATTCGCGCCAGTTTCCCATTTTGTGAATATTTTGCTGGATGGCGATCGCCCAGGGAATAAACGCCACCAGGGCCGCACCTTGGGATAGGGCCAGCCCGCGCCAGTGGGATCGCTTTGTGACAATGAGCCACACGCTGCGCCCCACAACGGAGACCCATTCCAGGGGAAACGTATAGGTTGCGGCAATCAGCAACAAACCATGCAGCCCCCAACCCAGGCGCGATCGCGTTCGCACCGCCCTCAACAACGCCGCTGTTGTGCCCGTGGAAAGGAGCACCCACAGGCTGTATAAACGAATTTCGCGGCTGTAAAGCACCTGAATGGGAGACAGGGCAACTAGTAAGGTGGCTAGCCAGGGAAATAGGGGGGAAATATCGGGATATAGGTGCTGAAATTCAACGGACAGCCAGTAGGTGGCCGGCAACAGCCCAAGCCCAAAAATGGCGGCGAGGAGGCGCTGGTTTCGCACTGATGCCCCGACAAGATCGCTCCACCATCGGTTAAGCAGATAGTGCACGGGGGTGCTTTGGGGCTCGGTTTCAGACAAGATTTGCACCGCCGCCAACCCGGAGCGATCCGGAGTGGGCGCTAAAAACTGATCCAACGTTGACAGGGGCTGGGGGGTATCGGCGGTTCTCACCGCTCGCTGCAGGTCCCCTTTGTAATAGCCAAAGCTTTGAGTGGTGTGGACCACTTCGTCGAACCAATAAACCCGCCGCTCCAGGTGGGCGAATCGCAGGGTCAGGGTCAAAGCAAGGACAATGGCGATCGCTAAAACTGGCCAGGAACGCAGTTGACTCGGGGCTTTCATCAGTTAAGTCTCATGGGTCTCAAAATCAATAGCTGTGAAGGTTTCAGCCCCTAGTATTTTTATTTTAAAGGGCGTGTACTGCCCACTGACCGTTCTGCGGCGGGCTCACGATTGGGACGAAGAAAAGCGATCGCCCCCCCGACCAACGGTGGTCAACCCGGCGGCGTTCCCCTGTTGCTGATACAGTCGCTTGGCTGTGGCTAAATCCTGCCGAGCCGCCTGCTGTAACCGTGCCCGTTGTTCACCGCTGACCTGCCCTTGCTGAGCCCAATAGGACATGGCTCGGTTCACATAGGAATCGGCGAAGGTGGCATCGAGGGCGATCGCCTGGTTAAAGTTAGCGATGGCATTGATTTGGTTCCCGGATGCTTGGTAGGACAGCCCTCGCAAATGGTGGGGAGAGGGGTTATCCGGGTCGAGGGCGATCGCTTGGGTGTAGTCGGCGATCGCCTTGGGGTACAAACCGGAGCGATGGTAGGAAATACCGCGATTAATGTAGGCGCTGGCGTAGTTGGGGTCGAGGCGAATGGCGATATTGTAGTCAACCCTGGCGCGGTTTAAATCACCCTGGTCTACCCTTAGAAGTCCGCGCAGGTTATGGGCTTCCGCCAGTTGATCGTCAAAGGATAGGGCTTGGTTATAGTCTCGACGGGCGGCGTTGTAATTGCGCAGCTTATGGTAAATCGCTCCCCGGCGAACGTAGGCACGGGCGTAGCTAGGCTGTAAGCGAATCACCTGGGTAAAGTCGGCGATCGCCCCCAGATTATCCTGTTGGTCAAAGCGCACCAGCCCGCGATTATAAAACGCCTCGGGCAAGTCATCGTCAATTTTCAACGCGGCGTTACTGTCCGCCAAGGCTTGATCTAAGTTACCGAGACGATGGTGGACGGCGGCACGGTTAACGTAGGCGTTGGCGTGGTTGGCTTTGAGCTGCACAGCCTGACCGTAATCGGCGATCGCCGCGTCCCAGTTTTCTCGGCTACGATGCACGTTGCCCCGGTTGTAATAAGTATCGGCGTCGTAGGGATTTAGCTCCAGGGCGCGGTTGTAGTCGGCGATCGCCCCATCCCAGTCTTCCATTGCCCGGCGGGTCACCCCACGATTGATATAGGCGTTGGTAAATGCCGGGTCCAGATCAATGGCGCGGGTATAGTCCGCCTGGGCTGCGCCGATTACCCGCAGTTGCAAGTAAGCATTGCCCCGGTTGTAATACACCAGGGCGTAGGTAATTTCGGAGCCATCGGCGCGGGTGGCGGCAGATTCAGTTTTTAGGCGCTCCAGGGTGGAGTCAAAATCCTCAACGGCACCGGAAAAATCACCATTTTCTAACCGTTCCAAACCGCGCTCAAAAAAGTATTGCGCCTCTCCTGAGTTGACTTTTAGGGGGGATTTTTCTGAAGCTTGAGTGATTGCCGATTGGAACGTGATTTTCGATGGGGCTTTTGGGCGATCGCCCAGAAAATACCCGGCACCTAGCTCAATCACCTCCAGCGAAGGGGAGAGACTATTCGTTTGGGAAATTTGCGCGGTGGAAGATTGCACGAGCGGTCGGGCGCTCTCTGGCACACTAGCGCTCAGCACCAAAGCCGCCAAAGGAGCCACGGTTAGGCCCAGCCGCCCCAGCTTTAAGCCACTTTTCGCCCACCCACTTTTCGCCAACGTTGTAATGTGCTGCTTACGGTGAGAGCCCGTGTGTCCCATATGTGGCAACCCTTTTGGTCCAAAATTATTATTGGTTTATTCAATGCGCTTCGGTGCGTCCTTTAATGCGCCTAATTATCCTTCGCAAGGCAGCTCATACAACCGGTATTTGATTGGATTTTCGAGCTAATTCAGGCGTATCTCAGCTTAACTTTGGCTTCGGGGCGATCGCCAAAAGGTAACGGTCTTCCATGGAACTTGACATATTATTTCGCAGTTGTGCCCGGGTGAATGCCTTTTGCGGCTCCCCTCGGCTGATTACGCTGCCCAAAGGTGAACTGATTCAGCGGTGTTTGGGATCCCTGGTGAACGCCATCAATTTGGCGATCGCCCCATCTGCCATACCCAATTTGCCTAACCTAACCATCCGTCTAACCATCCTCGACGACGACTCCGATGCCACCTGCCTCGTCGAGCTGCAAAAAATCCTCAACCAAACCCCCATTCCTAGCCAAATCCTACGGATCACCGGACGCGGCAATCGGGATTCTCTCCACTCCAACTATGTTTACGGTCGCGATCGCTGCCCCGAGCTCATTTACTTTGTGGAAGACGACTACCTGCACGCCCCCGAAGCGCTGGCGTCCCTCCTAGGCAGTTACCAGCTCTTGCAGCAACAGGTGAACGGTCCCATTATTCTGCACCCTTGTGATTATCCTGATCGCTATCGCCAGCCTTACCCGTCCACCATTTTGCTAGGGAGCGATCGCCACTGGCGCACCATTTTGCACACCACCGGCACCTTTCTGCTGCACCGCCAAACCTTGCTGGACTATTGGGAAAATTACTGGGCGTTTGGCGATCGCTGCGTCGTCCCCGGTCCCGCCGAAGAGGGCACCATTAACCCTATTTACACCCAGGTGCCCTGCTTTTCACCCATGCCATCGGTGGCGATTCACTTCCAAGATGAAACCACCCTGCCGCCGTTTATTCGCTGGCAAAACTGGTGGAATGTGACTGAAGTTAGTAATCGGGAAGAACAACGTCCAATCTATCAATTTTAATCCATCAATCTTAGAGATAGCGATAGATTAGAAGCACTAGGGATTGATGAAATGTCCCACAGAGGCAACCCTATGACTGTGAATACCAACGCCCCTCAAACAGACTTGGATTTGGCGATCGCCCCCGATTCGCCAACCGTCATTGAGCCCCCACAAGAAGAGATTTTTTACCCCTCTGAGGACGACGAGCCCTAGGCTGAAAGTTTTCTGCATTTATTGGAAATTATCACCATTTTGCAAGTGCTATTGCGACACCTGTCGGGACAGGAAGCGATGGTGTTGTCAGACCAGTTTTTGTATTACGAAGAAGGAAACCGTGATCAGCGAGTGGCGCCCGATGTGATGGTAATTTTCGGAGTGCCTTACGGTCCTCGTGATAATTACAAAATTTAGGAAGAGGATTCGGTGCCGTCAGTGATTTTCGAGGTCACATCGCCGTCCACAAAAAAGAATGATTTGACCACCAAGCGAGACCTGTACAAACAGCTTGGGGTGCAAGAATATTGGCTATTTGATCCCAAGGCGGAATGGATTCCAGAACAGTAGCGCGGGTATAAATTAGTCAACGGTTCCTATCAGTTAATGGAGCGCGATCAGCCCGTTAGTCAGGGGTTGGGATTACGCCTGGTGGTGGAAGAGCATCTGTTGATTTTTTATCGGCTGGATAATGGCGATCGCCTCCTCCCTCCCGACGAAATCTGGGAACAGCTCACTCAAGATCAGCAGCAATTACAACAGGCAAGGCAACGGGCAGAGGAGGAGAAACGGCGAGCAGTGGAAGAGAAATAACGGAGCGATCGCCTAGCCCAAAAACTGCGCGAGCTGGGAATTGACCCAGATACTGTTTAGGGTTCTCGTGTAGGGTCCGTCAATCAAGGCGATGAACTAATACAATTAGTTTGCGAATTTCTAGTTTGCACCTTTCAACCTGAAAATTTACTGGAGAGGCTGGGGCGATGGTTTGGCGAAGAGTTAGTGCATGGTTATCTCGTGTGGGAGCGATCGCCTTTTCCATGATTGTGATGCTGGGAACGGTGGCGGTGGTTTGGGGGAATGGTCCGGCGATCGCCCATGCTGACGATTTCACCAAAGCCAATTTGCTAAACCAAGATTTTTCCGGTCAAGATTTGCGAGACAGCGAATTTACCAAAGCTAGCCTGCGCCAGAGCGACCTGAGCAATACGGACCTGCGAGGGGTGAGCTTTTTCGCCGCCAACCTGGAGCGGGTGGACCTAACCAATGCGGACTTACGGTACGCCACTTAGGATTCTGCCCGATTTGTCAACGCTAATTTAACCAACGCCAACTTGGAAGGGGCTTTCGCCAGTAGCGCCCAGTTCCAAGGGGCGATTATTGACGGCGCTGACTTTACGGATGTGTTGCTACGCAATGATGCGGTGGACGTGCTGTGCAAGTCGGCCAAGGGCGTTAATCCCACCACCGGTCGTGCCACCCGCGATACCCTCTATTGCCCCTAGGGCATGTCATCAATTAAATCTTGGAGACCAGACCCTCGATAGAATTAACGCCATATCCTCCAAGTAATTCATTTCAGTTAGGCACAATGGCACGACGATAAGGGTTGAGAGATGACCAATGGGAGAAAATTCAAGAGCTTCTCCCTGGAAAATCGGGAGACCGAGGAGTGACGGCAAAAGATAATCGCCTCTTCGTTGGTGCAGTTCTGTACCGCGATCGCGCCGGTATTCCTTGGCGAGACTTACCAGCACGCTACGGAGACTTTCGTGTGGTTCATACTCGCCATAGCCGCTGGAGTGAAAAGGGAGTGTGGCAGCGAGTATTTCAAGCTCTATCCCAAGATCCTGATAACGAATATGCAGCCATCGGTTCCACTATTGTGCGGGCTCATCAAGATAGCGCCGGG
>CALCTI010000705.1 GCA_937894105.1 uncultured cyanobacterium | reverse complement strand
AGGTTTACACGTCGAAGGAGCAGTGTGAGGCAGACGCAGCAGCCCAGGCAGCGTCACCCGATGCCTGGGAAACCCTGTGTTGGGGATTGCCGAGCGCTGATTGAACTCTGGTGACGGATAGGGGGGCAGCCTTGAGCAACGGGCGCTGGGCTTTTACAATTTGCTTTGATTTAGTTGAGCTAAGGCTCGGGTGGATCGACGGCGAAATAGGAGACAGTTGTGGCTATTGTTCGGGTTCGAGAGCATGTTAATCCCTTGGGCATTCGGTTTAGTCAGGCGATCGCCCCACCCCAATGGGAGGAAATTTTCGATGCAATGGATCGCCCTTGGCACTTGGATATTGGCTGTGCTCGGGGATATTTTCCCCTGAAGATGGCGACGGCGCGACCGGATTGGAACATGGTGGGGCTAGAAATTCGCGAGCCGTTGGTGGGGCGAGCAAACCAGTGGCGTGACGAGGCAGGGCTGCGAAATTTGCACTACCTTTCTTGCAATGCCAATAATTCAGTGCGCCCGATTTTGGACTCTTTGCCTCAGGGGGCGGTGCAATTAGTGTCGGTGCAGTTTCCTGACCCGTGGTTTAAAAAACGCCACCAGAAGCGGCGAGTGGTGCAGCCTCCCCTGGTGGATGAGCTGGCGATGTTTTTGCTAACGGGGGCGCTGGTGTTTTTGCAGTCGGACGTGGAAGAGGTGGCCCGGGAAATGGGCGATCGCTTTGCCGCCAACCCCGCATTCCAGAAAACCCATGATAGCGATTGGCTACCGGAAAATCCGTTGCCCGTGCGCACAGAGCGAGAAATTTCGGTGCTTAACCAAGGGCTGCCGGTCTATCGCACCCAGTTAGTTCGGGTTTGATTGATTTGGGGTTGATTGCTCTGTAGAGTTCCCGACCTCTGGAAACAGCGATCGCAAATCAATTTCAACGCCGTCCAATTCCGGCGCGATCGCCCGCACAATCTCCGGCTATTCCAGTTCAGTAATGTCTTGATAGCCCTCATCGCTGGGCTGCCGGTGAATCCAAATGCGGCGATCGCTCACATCCACCACCCAATACTCCACAATGCCGTTGCGGGCACACAGTAGTTGCGCCTTAGTGGTCAAGTCACTTTTCAATGTGCTGGAAGCCACTTCGATGAGGAGAAAAATATCGGCAGCACTGGGATGAACCGTGTCACAGCGCTTAATATCGGGGCGAACTACAGCAATATCCGGCTCGGGCTGGGAGTCACCCTCAAGGCGAATGGGCAATTGATATTGAACGATACCTTGCTGACCTACCCGTGCCATTACCGTCATCATTGCGTAACGCAACACTTGGGCGTGGGCAGGATTGTGTGCTGATATATCGGTGCAAATGTAACCATTAATGAGTTTGGTGCAATCCTCGGGCTGCAAAATGTCCAACTCAATTAGCCGGTGATATTCCTCCAGGGTCCATCGCTTCAGATTTGTGGCGTCGATGGTGATCGCAGTTGCTCGGGAATGGGCAACAACCATAGGTGTTGAATTATTTGCAGGGATTACAACGATTGTAAGGCTTGGATTAGTTCGGGAATCTCCAGGGCGAAGGTGTCCCACACGGTGTCTAGTGGATTTTCTGGGCTGCTGACAAGGAGGTCCAGCAGGTGGTCGCGATCGCGGTTGTTCGACATAAAAAATACGGGCGGTGGATAAAATTTCGTTGCGGCGAATGGGGTTTGAGCTACGTTTGATCGCCTTTTTGCTGACTAAATCCACAGGACGCCCTAGAGCGTGTTATCAATTAACCTCCAGAAGTCTTATTCAGTGGGAAGTACACGCCCTTTTGAATAAAAATATTAGGGGTTGAAGCCCTTTTAGCTAGTGAGCTTAAAATTTAATCGATGACAGCCCCTAATTAAAATTCTGAGTAACGTTCCCTTTAAATTCAATTGTGGCGTTGTCGTTAGCAATATTTCCCTTTTGGATACGGTTACCAATTTGTTGAGAGGTTACTGGCAAAGGCGGTAACTCTTTCTCAACGGCTTTTATCGCGATCGCATTGTATTCATCCTGTTTTTCCGGCTCAATTAACTCTGCCAGCAAAATTGGATCATTAAAAGGATTATCAGACGTTTCAACGGGCAATTGCTTCTGTACACGTTCGCCCATCTCTTCCAGAGCACCATTAAACTTCTTGGGCATCCTGATAGATTTTGCCTTCTCAAGAAACCCAGGCCAAAACTCCTCAACCGTTAGCTCCGTGCCTTTCTCCAAAGCTTTAACCACTAACTGGGCAGCGGTGGCAACAATTGCAACTTGAATTGGATCCATAGGTTGAGAGCCTAAAGTAAAGTTCAGCTTATTTACCTCACTATAGCGCCCGTATTTTGCCCCCCGGTAGGCTGAGAATTACCCCATAAACCCACAACAAAACTCCGTGGGCTGCGATCGCACGCTATTATCCACACCAGTGTCCTAGGGAAGAAAACGCCGAGCTGCCATGTGTGGAATTGTGGGTTATATCGGAACGCAAACCGCAACGGGAATCCTGTTGGAAGGGTTGCGAAAGCTGGAATATCGCGGCTATGACTCGGCCGGTATTGCCACGGTGGGAGAGGGCTCGCTGAGATGCGTGCGGGCAAAGGGGAAGCTGTTTAATCTGCAAGAAAAGCTGGAGTCCTTGGAAAACCCGGCGCGGCTGGGGATTGGGCACACCCGCTGGGCGACCCACGGTAAGCCGGAAGAGCGCAATGCCCACCCCCATTTGGACGATGGTAATTTCGTGGCAGTGGTGCAAAACGGCATTATCGAAAACTACCGTGAGCTGCGGGATGAGTTGAAGGCACAGGGCTTTGAATTTCGCTCCGAGACGGACACGGAGGTGGTGCCTCATCTGATTGGGCGGGAGCTGAAAAAGCTGACGGAAATGGGCGGTTTGCCCAGTGGAGATCCCATGCCGTCCCTGTTGATGGGGGCGGTGCAGCGGGCGATCGCCTTGCTGGAGGGGGCGTTTGCCCTGGCGGTGATTTGCCAGGATTTTCCCGATGAGCTGGTGGTGGTGCGGCAGCAGGCCCCCCTGTCCATTGGGTTTGGGCAAGGTGAACTGTTTTGCGCCTCCGACACGCCCGCGCTGATTGCCCACACCCGCGCCGTGTTGACCCTGGATAATCGAGAGCTGGCCCGGCTGACCCCATTGGGCGCAGAAATTTATAATTTCGAGGGGGAGCGCCTCACAAAATATCCTCACACCCTTGATTGGAATCCGGTGCTGGTTGAAAAGCAGGGATTTCGTCACTATATGCTCAAGGAAATTTATGAGCAGCCGGGAGTGGTGCGGGATTGTTTGGAGGCTTATACGGCGTGTGATCGTACTGAAACCCCGGTAACACCGGAACATCCCGCCAGCGAACTTCAAAACCGAGATCTGTCGCGATCGCCCTTCAACCTGAACGCACCAACGGAACTTTATGGCGACCTGCAACAGATTCATATTTTGGCCTGCGGCACCAGTTGGCACGCGGGGTTAGTGGGTAAATATTTGCTCGAACAAATCGCCCAGGTTCCCACCACTGTGCATTACGCTTCGGAATTTCGCTACGCCCCCACGCCCCTGACGCCCCATACCCTTACCATTGGCGTCACCCAGTCGGGGGAAACTAGCGATACCCTATCCGCATTGGAAGCAGAGCGTGATCGCCGAGCCAACCATCCCGACTCCGCCTACAAAGCCCACCTAATCGGCATTACCAATCGCCCGGAAAACACCATCAGCCGAGTCGCCGACTATCTAATTCCCACCCACGCGGGCATCGAAATCGGCGTCGCTGCCACCAAAACCTTTATTGCCCAGCTGATGGGCTTTTACGCCCTAGCTATTGATATTGCCTGCTATCGCGGCACGGTGACGGGAAGTCGCGCTGAGGAATTGCTAGCAGGACTGCGGCAGCTGCCTGCCCAAATTGAAACCATTGTGGAACAGCAAAATGGGGCGATCGAAGCCCTGGCCCACGACTTCACTGAAACCCAGGATTTTATTTTTATTGGTCGCGGCATTAATTTCCCCATCGCCCTAGAAGGAGCTCTGAAACTCAAAGAAATCAGCTATATCCACGCAGAAGGTTATCCCGCTGGGGAAATGAAACACGGTCCCATTGCCCTGCTCGACGCCAAAGTACCCGTGGTGTCCGTGGCCGTACCGGGAAGCGTCTATGAAAAAACCATTTCTAATACCCAAGAAGCCAAAGCCCGCGATGCCCGATTAATTGGCGTGGTGGTGGAAGGAGACGAAGCGGCGACCGAACTTTTCGATACCGTCTTAACCGTACCTGCCGTTGATGAGCTTTTGTCCCCAATCCTCACCGCAATCCCGCTCCAACTCTTGGCTTATCACATTGCTGCCCGGCGTGGATTGGATGTGGATCAACCGCGAAATCTAGCCAAATCAGTCACTGTCGAATAGTGGGATCTCCAAAATGCGATCACCCTACCCCAACTACCCATGAAGCTATATATTGCCGGACCACTCTTTACCTGTGCCGAGCGTGAATTTAATCAACGCTTGGAGAAACTCCTGACTGAAAAAGGCTATACAGTCTTTTTGCCCCAAGACTTTGTCCCCGGAACCGCAGAGGACGAAGACTTTTTTGTGAACACTTTTAAGGCGTGTATTGAATATTTGGGCAAGGCCGATGTGGTGGTGGCGATCGCTGATGGAGCGGATGCGGATTCGGGGTCCTGCTTTGTAATGGGTTACGCCTATGCCAAGGCAATGCCCATTTTATGCGTCAGGACCGATTTTCGCATTTCCGAAGAGGACGGCTTGAATTTGATGCTAACCCAATCCGCCAGCGGCTATATCCAAGATTTTTCCGGTGGCGTGCGGGAAATTGGCGAGGCGGTCGCCAGCTGGCTCGAAAAACACCAAAGCTCTCCAGGGTAATCTGCCTTAAGGGGGCGATCGCCCGCGATGCAAAATAAATCGGCGTGGTCGTTGAAGGGGACAAAGCGGAGACCGAACTTTTTGATGCCGTATTAACCGTACCTACTGTCAACGATCTGCTGTCGCCGCTTCTCACCGCAATCCCGCTCCAGCTCTTGGCTTACCCCGTTGCCGCCCGACTCGGATTGGCCCGTGAATCAGCCGCGAAATTTGGCTAAGCTGGTCACAGTAAAATAAGAAGCGCAGATAAATAAAGCGAACTTGATTCGTTTCTACACACAATGATTTTCAACTTACGCTCTTTTTGCTCCTTTGACGGCTCTCTTCGGTCCATTTCAAGCGAACCAATTAGAAATACTGCCGCTTTGGGACTCGCTTCGGTCTTGACCATTGGCGGTCTTGTGGGTGGCGCTAGTGCCATCGAATCAAGTTTAGTTGAAATACACAGAAGTGACGTTACCTCAACGATTAAAGCCGCCGCCAAAAATCGCAGGGGCAACTTTCGTCGCGTTGATCACCCCACTACGGGCTCGGTATCGGTTGTTACTGAATCTGGCGATCCTCACCTACTTTTAAGCGGCGATTTCAGTACTGATTCGGGCCCGGCGCTAGAAATTATTCTCTACACGGGCTCTCGTGTGCCCAGGAAAGTTGAAACGGCGGGGGGGCGATACTACCGTTTGGCGAAGTTGCGGAAAGTTCGTGGCAGTGATCGCTACGCTCTGCCCAAGAACTTGAATTTATCCCAGTACAACAGCGTTGCCATTTGGTGCGAACAGTTTGACGTCACCTTCGGGTATGCTCCTTTGAACTAGCCCTTGCACGTTAACCAATGGACCGACTTCGGCGCGATCGCTATCACCAGCAAATTTTCTTGGACCTGGGCTACGATGACGCCCTGCCCAAGGATGGGGTGCTGGAGCGAATCCGCCGAGGGGAATGGTATTTTTGTCGGCTGGATTTAACCGGTGGTCACCTAAGCGGCTTGAATTGTGCCGTCACAGATTTTAGCTATTGTCACGCTCCTCGATCCAACTGGGCTTCGAGCTACTTAGCCCGCGCTCGATTTTGTGGTGCAAATTTAGCAGGTAGCGATTTGCGGGGCGTTTATTGGCGTGGGGGTGACTTGCGATCGCTGAATCTACAGGGGGCAGACCTACGGGGCGCAGATTTATCCCAAACCGATGTGCGCGGGGCAGATTTTCGCGGGGCAGATATTGCTGGGGTGGGCTGGCACCAAAGTCGTGGCGATCGCTTCACCCAATTACCCGCCGGTTTAACCTTTGCCGACTTGGGAATTCAATCGACCCAGCCCGATGCCCAATGGGCTGGCTTAACGTTGAGCCGAGCTGATCTGCGCGATTTAGATTTACGGCACGCCAACTTCACCCAGGCGATCGCCCTCCGCACCGATCTGCGCGGCACCAATTTGCGCCATGCCAATTTGTCAGACGCGGAAGTAACGGGCTGCATTTATAACGATGACACGCAATTTCCCCAGGGCTTCGATCCGCAAGCGGCGGACTGCGTTTGGCTGGGGAATGGTGCTGACTTGTCTTTTACTGATTTAAGCCATTTGGATTTGGGCGGCATCCGTTTGCAGGGGGCGAATTTATCGGGGGCGGATTTGCGGCGATCGCTCCTAACCCACACTAATTTGCAAGACGCTAACCTAACCCGCGCTAACTTGTCTCATGCCGTTGCCCTGGGCTGCGATTTGACCCGTGCCAATTTGGACCAGGCGATGCTGGATGGCATTGATCTTAGAACTGCACGGCTGCCTTCGGGAAAGCGTTATGGAGCCGGGCGATCGCCGTTCGACTGCCAAGCCCTTGCCAATGCCTTAACCATTCACGACCCGAATTTGCGACGTGGTTAATCGCTCCATCCATCCCGCCAAATATGCCTCATTTGCCGCCCGTTCCTCCGGAACCGTGGAATCTAGGGAATGGGGAGCCAAACCTTGGATGGCTGCCGTGGTGACGCAAAACATCGACTTTTGAAAACTTTGGCAGCATTTAATTAAAATATCCCCCTCTTTTCGCCCCTCGTCTTGATAGTGCTTCAGCAAATAATCGGGCAAATAGCGACGCATATCTTCCATTAACAGGGTCGGTGGAATACCCGCAGAACCGATCGGAAGGGGGTCCGCATACAGGGCCCCGTAGGTAAATGTAGCGGGCTGGGAATCAATTTGCTTCGCTTGGGCGTTGTAGGAAACGGTGCCGGGAAAGGGCGCTCCCCGGAAGAAAATTGCCTCCACATAGGGCACGCCCGTGTCCATTAAAAATGTCAACTCCGCCGACTTTGGCATTAAGTCGTAGGTCTTGCCGCCAATATAGATGCTGTAGGTAATGGGGCGCGCTGCATCAGCAACCAGCCCATTTAAAACATGGGTGACCACGTCGGGAATAACTTTAATATTGCCCTGGCTATATTCTTCCGCCAACGATATAAAAATATCGCTCATTACTCGCCAAAACTGACCTAAACCGCTGTAGTAAGCCAGTTGCCTTGCCTGTTCCAGAGCAAAATCTGGGCACAGTCCATCGACGAATTTTAAAAGGGGATTGCCTACTTTTTTCGCATCAATGGCCGCCCTGGCGTTAGCTTCAAATTCGGCACTATCTAAATAGGTATCCAAGCCGCCGCCCCCATGCCAAAGCATGCCTTTCATGCAGTATTCGGCGTATTCGTAGTTAATGCGATTGTGCTGAAGATGGCGAAATAATTTGTCGCGGGAAACTTCGCCGTTGAAATATTTAAAGAAGGGAAAGAAGTCTAAAAACGTATTTGCAGCAATAAAGTTTAGGTTGTTTGAATAAGCATCTAAAACTACCCCATAGCTATCAAGAATTCCCACTACCTCCATCACATGGGTGGGCGTATGCTTTAGCAGTGCGTCACCGCTAAATAGGTTGTCGATAATGTCCGCTAGGGGTAGCTGGGGGTCTGTTTTTAGATTTTGCAAAACGTTCTAGGTAGCCATTGCTTGTTTATGGTCCGACGGTGAGCGACTTAGGTGGGGGTTGGGACACTATTTTTAAAAATACGCCCTTTTTAAAAGCATATTTTACAAGTGCGTTTTATTAGTGGTTTTGCCAGTGATTTTGCGGATAGATGGAGTTTTCAACGGTCCTTTTAGGGCGTGTCATCGATTAATCTCCAGAAGCCTTATGCCGTGGGGAGTACGCGCCCTTAAAAAAACAAGGCTAGGGGCTGAAACCCTTATGGCTCTTGACTTGAGGATTCAATTGATGACAGATCCTAGCTAACGGTTTGTAGTAGGGTGGCGATCGCCTCGGTGGAAGAATCGCTCCACAGCACCAGCCATTGGGGAATGAGGCCGAATAGAACGATGGGGACGGCTAGGGCGATCGCCGGAGTGCGTTCGGACCAGGTAACCGCAGGCAAATTGGACGTGCGTCCACCCAAACGTCCTAGGAAAGTGCGATTAATCAGGATAAGGAAATACACCGCCGTTAGACCGGTGCCCAGCATAGACGCGATGGTGTAAACGGGAAACACTGAGAAGCTCCCCTGGAAGATAAGAAATTCCGCCACAAAGCCAGCCATGCCGGGAATGCCGCTGCTGGCCATCACTCCCATAATCATCAAAATGCCAATCAGGGGTAGACCCCGTTCTGGGTTGAATAGACCGCCCAGTGCCGAGAGTTCGCGGGTGCCGGTTTTTTGGTAAATAATGCCCACCAACAGGAACAACAGCCCGGAAATTAAACCGTGGGCTACCATTTGATATTCTGCCCCCATCAGGCTTTCGGGGGTGGCGGCGGCGGCGGCGAGCAAAATAAAACCCATATGTCCCACCGAGCTGTAAGCCACCATTTTTTTCATATCCCCTAGGGCAATGCCTTGGGAAATGGCCGCGAAGGATCCATAGAGCACGCTAATGGTTGCCCACAGGGCTAAAACCGGAGCAATTTGATGCCACGCTGCTGGAAAGAGCTGTAAACCAAATCGCAGTAAACCGTAGGTGCCCAGCTTCAGCAGCACTCCCGCCAGCAGTACGGAAATGGGTGTGGACGCTTGCACGTGGGCGTCGGGTAGCCAAGTGTGGAGAGGGACCAACGGGGTTTTAATGCCAAAGCCGATCAGAATCAGCACCAGCAAAATAAGCTGGCTGCTGGCGGCGATCGCCCCGCCCCCTTGCCCTGCGGTAAAGTCCTGAAGCACATCGTAGGAAAAGCTGGCAAATCCGGTGCTGGCTGCTAATCCCAAGAATGCGGCGAGGATGAGAATTCCCGATAGGGCCGTGTAGATTAAAAACTTTGTGGCGGCGTATCCTCGGCGATCGCCCCCCCAAATGGCAATCAAAAAATACAGAGGGATCAGCTCCAATTCATAAAACAGGAAAAATAGCAGCAAATCCTTCGCCACAAAGGCACCGGCTACCCCCGCCGTAAGCAGCAACATCATGGTGTAGTAAAAGCGATGGCGCGGTACGCCCTGCTTGGTACTGTAAATGGCGACCCCCACCAGCAGGGTGTTTAACACCAACAGGGGAAACGAGAGCCCGTCCACCCCCAGTCGATATCCCAGCCCTAATCCGGGAATCCAGTCCACCGACTCCACCAGTTGCCAGCCCCCTTGGGTGGGGTCGTATTGGGCGATCGCCACCACGGTCACCACCACTAAGCCCCAGAAGGTGGCGATCGCTCCCCGCCTGGCTTGAGCCGCTGTTATTTCCCCAGGACAGGTGCTAATAATCAACGCACCCACAATGGGAATCCAAACTATCAGACTTAAAATCATCGTCACTTACGGTAGCTAAACACGAGCATTCAGAACGAGGGCATCCAGAACAGGCAAATCAAACTTAAAATCATCGCTAAATTCCCAAGGAAGACAAACTGGCCAGGAGCACCATCGCCCCAATACCAATTAGCAACACCAGTACATAAGCTTGCGATCGCCCGTTGGTGCTGTATTTCAACCCTTCGCCGCCCATCAGCGTCGCCAAGCCCACCAGGTTCACCGCCCCGTCCACCACAAACCGGTCCGTCCAGGCAATGAGCTGGGAAAACAGTCCCACCGTGGCGGCGATGGTCACCCCGTAAATTTTATCGATATAAAAGTCGTAGGCCAGCAAATCCTGTAACGCCTTTGAAGGCAGGGATACCGGTTGGCGATCGTTGCGGAAATACAGGCGACCGGCGATCGTTCCCCCCGATACCCCCGACACCATCATCAGTACCAAAAACAGTTCCGACAGGGCTTGGGAGCTGGCGTTGTTAATGGTGTAGCTCAGCGCTAACTGCCACTGCTCCATCACGAGGGGCACCAGCAAATTCAGAATCCCTAAAGACACCATGGGGACCGCCATCGGCCAGGGCATCTCTGGGGCGCGGCGGGTTTTAAGGGTTCGCTCTCCCGCAAACACCAGCCCGTATACCCGTACCACGTTCACCGCCGATAACCCGTTAATTACCAGGGCTAACCCGACGGTCCACAGGGGAAGCTCCGGCTCACAAATCCAGCGATACAGGACCCAAAAGGTGCCGAAGGGCAGCACGCCCACCAGCCCCAACGCGCCGCTCACGTAAGCAAAGGTGGTGGCCGGCATGGACCGGGCCAGCCCGCCCATTTCCCTTAAGTCCTGATTATTGGTGGTTAAAATCACCGAGCCAAAGCTAATAAAAATGCTGGCTTTGGCGATGCCGTGGGTGAGCAGTAGCAACAAAGCAATATCGTGCTGCTGAAAGCCCACTGCCACAAAAACCAGGCCCAGGTAGGCGCTGGTACCGTGGGACATGGCTCGCTTAATATCCACCTGAGCGATCGCCACCAATGAAGCACAAATTGCCGTGAGGGTGCCCAGGGCGATCGCCACATCCAGGGCCGTTTGGGACAAAGCAATCACCGGCATCATCTTCACTAGCACGTAGGCCCCACAGCCCACCACCACCGAATTGCGCATAATCGACGCCGGATTCGGCCCCTCCATCGCCTCATCCAGCCACAGATGCAGGGGAAACTGGGCGCATTTACCCAACGGTCCCGACAGCAACGCCAGCCCCAATAAGGTGGCCTGCCACGCCGGTAACGGATTGGTAGCTGCCCACGCCTCCAGCTCCACAAAATTGAGCGTTCCCGCCAACGACGACACGGCAATAATGCCCATCAGCATCAAAATATCGCCCACCCGCTTGGTCCAAAATGCATCCCGCGCCGCCTTGGGAGCCAGGGGCTGGGAATACCAAAAGCCCACAATTAAATAGGTGGATAGGGTGAGCATTTCCAGCAGAGCGTAACTCAGCAACAGGGAATCGCTCAGCACCAGACCGGTCATGGCAAAGCCAAAAAAGCCCATCAGCCCAAAAAAGCGCCCCATGCCCCAATCTTTTTCCAAATATCCCAGGGCATAAAGCTGGGCCAAAAACACTAGCAGGGCAATCAGCTCCATGGCTCCCACGCTGACGGGGGAAATTGCCAAGCTAAAGTCCAGAACCAAATCCCCGACCCGCAACCACGGCCAGTCGATATAGGTCACCGCGCGCCCGTAGGTGGCAAAAAAGGCAATGCCTCCGTGGATACAGGCGATCGCCGTGGCCAGCAAATTCAAATAGGCCGGCAGCCGAGGCCCTTGCCCCCGCGTCAGGGCCGTGGACCAGGGCAGCGTAGCGATCGCCCCAAATAGGCAATAGCACGGACCCAGCCAAACCGTACTGAGCAGCACCCTATTGAAATCAGCAACGGTCAAAAAATTATCCATTCTTCAGAAATATCGCCATGTGGCGACGACCCATATGGTGGCGGTTCGTCTAAAACCCTAGCCGAGAAACTAACTGTGTAATCAGCGTTCGCTGATGTCATATTGTTTCTGGAGGCACCGCTGGGATGGATGGAGGATTATTTCTACACGTTTCTTTGCAAGGAGTAATAAATATCGAACAGAAAGTAGATTTGGAAAGCCAAAGCATATATCCGTGGCGTCCATCAAATTCCCCCTAAAAAGCTATTGCTAAGCCTTGCAGTGTGCCCAAATTCACTCAATTGCTTGCTGAGAGCAGTTTTGGTCAATATTCACTGGCACAATTTTCGAACTTAAGAACCCATAAGAAAAGTAAATTGCTGTTTCAAAACCCTAAAAGAAGTTTAGGGGACTATCTGGCTCGTTCCATAGGAATTTTCCGATACACTTTCAATGACAATCGGTATTAATAAATGATTGCTGTCGCCAGTGCTGCGATCACCGACTCTGTTTTTTAATTCAACTCACCCGCTCTACCTCTCCACGTCACCCGCCAACGCCTCCATCCCGTTTCTTTTTCATGACTGCCTTTTTTCTCCATGTCAGTTGGCTGATTCCCCTGTATCCCATGATTGGTGCCCTGCTCACCATCCCCTGGGCGCCGGGACTGACCACCAAAACCGGTCCCCGTCCCACCGGTTACATTGCGATCGCTATGACCCTGGTTGCGTTCATCCATAGTGCGATCGCCCTGATCGGCATTTGGGGGCAACCGCCCCAATTTATTGCCGTGTCATGGCTGTCGGTGGCGGACCTCAGCCTCATCATCCCCATTGATCTGTCCACCCTGTCCCTGGTGGCTGCCCTGGTGATTACCGGGCTTAATATTTTGTCCCAGATTTACGCGGTGGGATATTTGGAAATGGACTGGGGTTGGGGACGGTTCTTTGCCCTGATGGCGTTATTTGAAGGGGGGATGTGCGCCTTGGTGCTGTGCGACTCCCTGTTTTTCTCGTATATTTTGCTGGAGATTTTAACCCTGGGCACCTACCTGCTCGTGGGCTTTTGGTATAACCAATCGCTGGTGGTTACCGGGGCTCGCGATGCGTTTTTGACCAAGCGGGTGGGGGATTTGGTGCTGTTGATGGCGGTGCTGGCTATTTACCCCTTGGCGGGTACCTGGGATTTTCACGAGTTGGCCCAATGGTCCCAAACGGCGGCGGTGGATCCCACGGTGATCACCCTGTTGGGGCTAGGGCTGATAGCGGGACCCATGAGCAAGTGTGCCCAGTTCCCGTTGCATCTGTGGCTGGATGAGGCCATGGAAGGTCCTCTGCCCAGTTCCATTTTGCGGAATGCGGTGGTGGTGGCTGTGGGGGCATGGGTGTTGGTGAAGCTGGAGCCGGTGATTAGTTTGTCCCCTGTGGCGGCAACCTCCTGTGGAGCGATTGGAGCCGTGACGGCCGTTGGTGCCACTTTGGTGGCGATCGCCCAGGTGGATATTAAGCGGGTATTGTCCTACCTAAGCAGCGCCTATATGGGCTTGGTTTTTGTGGCGGTGGGAGGGCATCAACCCCAGGCGGCACTGCTGTTGGTGATGACCTATGCCTTTGCTATGGCCCTGCTGATGATGGGGGCGGGGTCAATTATTTTAAGCGTTATTACCCAGGACTTAACCCAGATGGGAGGGCTATGGAGCCGCCGCCCGGTCACCGGTTTTTCGTTGATTGGGGCAGGGATCGCCTTTGTGGGACTGCCGCCGCTGGGGGGCTTTTGGGCATTGCTAAAGCTCATCACCGGTCTGTGGGAGGCTCATAAACTCTTTTCGGTGATGGAGTTGGCGATGACTAGTGCATTGGCTGCGATGGCGATCGCT
>CALCTI010000704.1 GCA_937894105.1 uncultured cyanobacterium | reverse complement strand
GACCAGCGAATCACATCGATTTTTTCCCCCCGTAGCTCATTGACCACCACTTGAATCCGTGATCCCCGGGCACCAATGCACGCGCCCACCGGATCCACATCCCGCTCCGCCGTATCCACCGCGATTTTTGTGCGGGGTCCCACGTAGCGAGCCGGGGGATTTGCCTCCCGCGCCACCTCCACAATGCGCACAATATCGTCCTCACTTTCCGGCACTTCGTTGGCGAATAGATACACCACCAAGCCCGCATCTGCCCGCGATACCTGAAGTTGGGGTCCCCGCTGGGTGCCTTCACAAACCCGCTTTAGATAAATTTTGAGGGGAGCATTGGCGCGGTAGTTATCGTTAGGAAGCTGTTCCCGGCGATGCAATTCCGATTCCACCTCAGGCTGCCCGTAGCCGCTGGTCACGGCCACAATCACCGACTGGCGCTCAAATCGCAAAATGCGCCCTTGGAGCACTGTTCCTTCCAGATCCTGGAACTCTTCTTGAATAAGCTTGCGCTGCTGATCCCGCAGCTTTTGGGCTAGGACCTGCTTGGTTTGAATCGCCGCCATTCGCCCGAAGTCGTCTTGCCCAGGGGTCACGTCCAAAATTACCGTGTCCCCTAGCTGCGCTTCGGGGGCCACCTCTTGCACTTCCAGTAGGGCAATTTCGTGATCGGGGTTGCTTACGTCGTCGACGATGCTTTTGGTGGACAGCACCCGAAACCCTTCGTCTTCCGTATCTAGCTCCACTTCAAAGGTGTCGAAATAGTCCTCTTCAAAGGTGACCCGATTGTCTAAATCCTGGGTGCGGCGATAGCGTTCGTAACCTTTGATCAGCGCCTCGCGCAGGGCTGCTTCCACGGAGGATTTCGGTAGATTTCGCTCCCGGCTAATCCCATCGATCATGTCTTGTAAACCGGGCAAACGAACCATGGACATAGTGAACGATCTCCTTGCTGGGAATGTTTTTTGGGTGACGCGGCGAGGGTGTGGTGGCGCCGCAGATTTTTTTCGGTGGGTTGGGGGGGGCTGAATGACCTTTGAAGTGGTGCTGAGGTGGCGCCCCTGACGAATATTGGTCTTTTAAAATTCGTCGTCGCTAAAATTCGTCGCTGTCGGCTAGTTGTACCGCTTGGACGAGGGCTCGTGGCAGCTTAACGACTCGCCCCTTTTGGGATAGGCGAACGTGATCATCGTCGCGCCCCACTAAGGTGCCTTCCCAGTGATGCTTGCCTTTGTGGGGCTCGGTGAGATCCACGGCGACGGCGAAGCTTTTGAAGGAGGTGAAGTCGCGATCGCTTTCCAGCACATTGGATAAGCCGGGGCTAGACACTTCCAGTACGTAGGAATCGGGCACAGATTCGTTTTCTTCCAGTTGAGCGCCCAAGGCGCGGCTCATTTTTTCACAGTTGTCCAAACTGGTATCGGCACCAGGGTTACGCACCTCCAAGCGCAAAACCGGCGGATTTTGGTTGGTGTGAAATGCCGCATTGACAACTTCCAAACCCAGCTCGCTGGCAATGGGGGTGGCGAGGTCAATAATGGTAGGGATCAACGGGTGAGTCATAAAAGGTGGGCGATCGCTCCAAAAACAGGCAGTAGACCCTCAACGATTAGACGTCGTTAGTTCCCTGCTTCGGGACCATTGACGGCGTGTTCCGAGAAAAGCCAATAAAAAAAGCCGGTTACGGGACCGACTCGCAACGTGTTTAGTTACGGGTTGAAGCTTTCCTAAGAAAGACTCAGTAAGCGGGTGTGTTCCACGTGAACAAACCGACTTAACTTCAGCGTACAGTCTAACCTAGGGTGGATACGGCGACTAGGGCTTGTTTAAGGTTTGTGGAGAGGCGCGTCAAGACCGTTGTGAGGGTGGGGGGGCAGTTAAACAACGCAGCGATGAAGTCTACCACTGGAGTGGGTTCGGTGTATCCTAAGAGCTACTGACCTTCCTTCGATTTAATGGGGCTAGAGAGTAATGCAAACTAATGATTTAGGCTTTATTGCCAGCATCCTTTTCGTGGCTGTGCCAGCTGCTTTTTTATTGATCCTTTATATTCAGACCGCAAGCCGTGAAAGTGAGTAACGGGTTGCTTTTGGCGATCGCCACTGTTGCCATCTCCTATTAAATTCTTGTTTACGTAGCCGCGAAGGCAAAACCCATAGACAAGAGAAATTTATTGCAAGGACTCCACGACCTGGTCGGCGGGGTCTTTTTTATGGCTAGTTTGCGGCTACGTTTTGTAGCTAATGGCTAGGTGCGCTTTGGAAGTAGGTAGATTAGTCCAGAAATCCAGGAGAGGGCGACGGCGAGCCAGAATGC
>CALCTI010000703.1 GCA_937894105.1 uncultured cyanobacterium | reverse complement strand
CGACAGCATCGCCCCCATTGGTGTCCCCATCCCCCTCAGCTTCGTCGGACGCCCCTAAAATATCTGAACCCTCACTATTTGAACCGTCACCGGCGGCTTCCTCAGGCATTTCCCCCACGTAGCCCCCTTCCTGCCACAAGCCCGAGAGTGATCGCCCGTCGGCGTAGGTATAGGTGCCTTCACCATGAAAAGTATTGTTAAAAAATTCCCCTTCGTAAACGCTGCCATCAGCGGTGCGATAGGTGCCCTGCCCGTTAAACTGTCCGCCTGCAAACTCCCCTTCGTAGCGATGCCCCTGTGCCGCCTCAAAAATCCCTTTGCCTTCAAATAAACCGTTCACGAACGCCCCTTCGTAAAATCCACCGGCTGCGTAGGTCAGTCGCCCTTGTCCGGTGCGCTGTCCGTCCACAAATTTCCCTTCGTAGCGATTGCCCTGCTCCGTCAAACACTGCCCTTCACCGGTCAGGGTCCCCGCCGTTAAAACGCCATCGCAGTTGTCCCAACTTTCCTGAGCCAGAACGTCATTTTGAGCAATAAGTCGAGATCCTTGGGCGATCGCCGGCATGGACCATCCCAAGGCAATGGCAACTGCGATCGCCACTGGAGAGATGGAACAAAGCATATCAGGCTTGAAACTGCCCATAGGATGACTGATTGTGTTGGATGCTTTTGAAACAAATTGAGAGTTAAAGCCGTGAAGTGGGGTGCTCATGACGCATAATCGATCAGTGGATAAAACAACACACGAAAAAGCTTGATGATAGGGTTAGAAATTTAAGCCATTTTTAATCTTCATCGTATGCGAGAAAGGCTGAATTAGTGGTCCTTCCTGGGTCATCCGACAAACTGTCACCAGCCAGGTTGCATTTCAGCGTTGACGTTTGTTGCCCACTGCCACTGTTGGCTTATATCGCTGACATTTATTGCCGCTCTCAACATTGCGGATTACAACAAATGTCAGCCATCGATGTGGGGTGCATCGCCAATTGCTTTTACAGGTTTTACGCAGTGGAAAGATCTGCGTCCGCCTAAAAAATAAATCGGGGGCTGTAGATTCCCTGTGCCAGGCTTCGAAGTTGAATTTTTGAAATTAGACTTTCGAAATTAGATTTTCGAACCTGAACTAATGACAGCCTCTGAATCCGCCAAAGCCATCGCTCGTTTGCCAAGGACAATTGCCTTTAGGGCATTCCCCATGTTGTCTCCGCCGTCGTTCACCGTTGTTATTACCACCTATAACCGACTTCCCTTACTTAAACGGGCAGTTCAGTCGGCGATCGCCCAAACGGTTCCCTGCGAAATTATCATCGTGGACGACCAATCCACGGACGACACCGACGTCTATGGTAAATCGTTGGCTGCAACCCATCATGACCCTGACTATCCCATTATTTATCACCGCCAGCCCCAGAATCAAGGTCATTCGGCTGCCGTTAATGCAGGGGTCGCGTTAGCCAAAGGGGATTGGATTAAACCCCTCGATGATGATGATTATCTAGCTGAAGACTGCATTGCCCAATTTGCGATCGCCATTGAACAGCACCAAGGTCGCTTTCAAAACACCAGTCGCCCCCCAGCGGTCATTTGCTCCGCCCAGGCCGCCCAAGTTAGCCAAGAGGGCATTGAACAAAGCCGCACCCAGCGCACCGGTCCCGGATATGCCTACTTTGTTCCCCAGGAAGATATCCACTACGGCATGTTGATGGAGGTGGTGCCCTTTGGCACGCCGGCCCAAGTAGCATTCCAGCGTCAAGCATTTTTGGCGTCCGGGGGATGGGACCCGAACTTTGATACCAACTGTGACGATATTGACGCCTGGCTGCGCATTGCCCAACACGGCGACGCCATTTTTCTAAACACCTGCCTTGCTTATCGCACCCTGTGGGAAGGGGCCTGGAACCAGAAATTTCCCCTTCAGGAGCGATTTGATACGAACTGGCTAATCAAGAAAAAAATCCATCGTCTGGTGCCCGTTCTTCACCAGCAGCAAATTCCAAAAACAAAGGCATTAAAAGCCTATCTGCGGCTGCACTGGGGATTGGTTGCCCTAAAGCAGCTCAAACTAGTGAAGGCGTGGCTTATTGCCCGGTCGGCGTTGGGGTCCGCTGACGGGTGGTGGCTGCTGCTGCGGGCGCGATTTTCCCGTCGTTATGCAACCCTGCTTCGGAGGCAACCGGTGACGGAACCTAACTTGGGCACGGGGGCGCTGCCACAGGTGCGCCGTGGGTTGCAACGTAGCAATATTCAATGGTCGCCCCTGAAAATTCGTTGGCTCAAGCTTAAGCTGCGGTGGCATCTCAGTCGTTCCATTGCTCAGCAGCGGCGGTGGGGGTTGGCTTTGCGGTTACTGGGCACCTCAGTTTTCGGTTGGGCGTGGGGAACCAGCTACACGATTTTCCAGCGCGTTACCCGTCCTATTCGCCAGGGAATGGGCTCCCTATTACACCCCATATCGCGCCGTTTACGCCCCCTTCCCCCAGTGGTGGCTTCCCAGCCTTCCTCGGGCGTGCCCGTTCGTCCCCGGCGTCGAATTCTGTTGTGCGATCGCCCGTTAAAGTTAAACCTTCCCGCCCCCCCTCGCCGGAATGCGCCCCCGGCGATCGCCCCAGACCCCCCATCTTTCGCCCCCAGCGCCAGTGATCCTTTTACCCAGTGGCTCCAGCGCGATCTCGTTATCACCAACCGTCTTTACACGTCCCTCAGTCCCAACCAGCGGAAAAAAAGTCCCCTGCTCAAGGATATTCGCGCCTATATTCGCCTGCGCTGGCTGGGACGGGCCCTGGGAGAAGGCAAAATCATCACGGCGGCGAAGGTGGGCTTACCGGTGCTGTGGCGGCTGGGAGGCTGGCGATTGTTACTGGGGAGTCGCTGGCGCAGCCATGATCCCCAAGTGCCCCATGTGCGCAAATTTGTTTTAATCGACACTGCACGATCTGAAAGTCCAGCTCCCCCTGCCTCGGCAAAGCCCAATAAACCGTTTCACCAAAGGCGATCGTCGTAGGCAGTCTGTAGTGCGGGTGGTAGCATGGGCTGAGGATTAAGTTGGCAACTATCCAAAAAAACTCGCCACCAAAAACTCGCGTACCCTATCCGCACAACCGCATGGCACAGAATAATAAAGGTTTCGGCTTTGGCTTAGGCAAAATGAAAGAGCTAGCCAACGCCGTCCAAAAAGCGCAGCAAGTTCAAGAAGATGCAAAAAAGCTCCAAGAAGAACTGGAGCAAATGGAAATTGACGGTCAAGCTGGCGGTGGAATGGTAACCGTAACCATGAGCGGTACCCAGGAACCCAAAAAGGTAGTCATTTCGACGGAAGCCCTAGAAGAAGGAGCAGACG
>CALCTI010000702.1 GCA_937894105.1 uncultured cyanobacterium | reverse complement strand
CATACCCAGTTGGCTGTGGCACTGTTGGTTTCACAGTTTTGTCCCTGTACTGAGCCCCTTAGCAATAACCGCCTTTTTCCCTTCAAGTCCATCAGTAAAAACAACTATTAAAATTGTTGGCTGATTGCTTGGCGGTCAATGGAAATAAGGTGTTTTAATTCCCCTTAGGGGGGTCACCGAAAATTGGTACTATACGTAGTCAATAATGATTTCTTGCTATGTGGTTTCTGGGCGCTTTTGACCCTGAAAAATGACTGAGACTTGCTGGAAAATCGATATTTATCTATCAATCTAATTTGAACTATGCAATCCCAAGCTGCCGATCTTTCTCCCACGGATGTCCCCTCTGAGTCCGCGTCTGTGGAAGGGACTAGCGAAAATGTAGAAAACAGTGCCACCGACGCAGCGGCAACCTCCCAAGAAGTGGACGCTGTAATTGCGGAATTAGAAACCTACCGCCAGCGGCTGGTGGACGAAACGATGGATATTGCGCGCAAAATTAAACTGCCCAAGAAGGCGGCTCAGGCGCAGGTGGATAATCATCCGGAAATTGCTAAGGTCGCCCAATTGATTCAGGGGCTGCGCGATCGCCAAGGTGAGTCCCAAAACCATTCCTCAGCCAGTGACGCTGATTAGTGCCCTTCTCCACTCTGTCGGCGGTTTCTAAACTTAAACTAAACTTTTATGTGTAGCCTGGTTAGTCCCTATGCAACTTAGCGATCGCGCCAAAGAGCTTATCCCTAAAGCCCGCATTGTCAGCTTTGCCGGTTGGGAAGAGCGCCTGCCAGCCACTGTAATTGAAGCGTTTCAAGCGGCTGACAACGAGTTTCGCTTTCTCTGTGACGACGCTATTAGAAGCATCGAAGCAGATCTGGAAGAAGGGGGCGCATTAAATGCCCTGGACCCTACAAAGCTTCATCTCTCCCGTCAATTTCGGGACCTGGCTAGCACCATCGTTACCGAGGCGCGAGGGCAGGTATTGATTGACTTTCCCGGTATTACCGGCAGCGGTGGCGACCTGTATCCTAAACATCGGGCAGAGGCGTGCTGGCGAGATTTTTGGCAGTTTTTGCGCTGTGTTAGCTACGGTTTGGCGGGCAATAGCAGTGGCTATTTAAGCCAGGAAGGGTTGGGCTATATGGCGCTGCTTTACGAGGAGCTTCAGGTTCCTTTGCCTGCGATGGTGGTGGGGATTCGGGCGTTGGCGATCGCTAGCTGCACCCACTGTCAGCCCGCCCATGAGAACGATCTTACTGACATCATCAATGAGAATTTTTCGCCACTCATTGCCGCTTTGGAAGCTTTCTAGATAAAAACTAATTGATATTAATCGACTAGTCTCTAATAGTTATTGATTATTCGATCCACGTTTTATTCAATTAGGCAGCCGCCAACTGGCGCTCTAAATCAAATAAGAATCCGTGGATATATTCCTCGGTCCATTCTTCACCGTAAAAACGCTTAAACATACCCCGTGCCGGGTCTTTTTCCGCTCTATATCTTAAGTAGCGTAAATGGGCCGCGTGAATTTCCGAATGCTCAGTCGTTTGCATTTTTTCGGCCGCATCTACAAAGTCTAAATACAGCGCTAAGTAATCTTTAAATGCATCGAAAACATGGGTTTCAACTGCCTCTGTTTCTTTTGGGCGAGTCCATAAAAATGCTGGGGAGAAAAATGCCTTTGCTTCCTCAGGAAAATCGCCACCCCAGGGCAAATTAACCTGATATTTTTTGAACGTTTCCATTACTGGATCGGCATATTTAGCTCGGTAGCTATCGCGATCGCCAAACAAGGGCTGCATATCAATCGCAATCAAATGTCCCCCTGGCAAGGTGACCAAGTCGGCCCCAAAAAAGGGCAAATCATAGTCAAGGCGAGGAAAAATTACAAAGTTCAGCACCTGCACCAGCCCCCCCCCTTGCACATGGGCCGCTCGAATCTGCCGCAGCTTTTTAGAGCAGACAGCGTAGCTGGTGGTAGTAACTGTTTGGGCTCTGGTTTTGCTGCCAACGCTGGCTTCCTTCTGTTCAAACCCCGCCGGAATCGGGTAAGGCTGCAAGTCCAACCGTTCGTTCAAAGTGGCGATCGCATAATCTAAAAACGGTTGATATAAGGTCATGGCGCTAAAAAACTATCCCCGATTCTTCCTAAGTGCCTAACAAGTTAACGTGCAATCCCTATCGATTATCCCCTAATGGCCAGTGGCTGACCGGTAAGAGATGGCGTATGACCGGCGACGACCCACAGTTGTTTCCACCGGTCGCGCATCCTCAAATAAAAATTCATATAGGAAACGCTCCGCCCATTCGTGCCCGAAATAGCTACTAAAAAGTCCATGGGCAGGGTCGCGCTCAGCACTGTACTGATCGTAATCTTTCTGAGCCTGCACAATACGCTGAATATCAGATGGTTCCGTTAGGGGCGTCGCCTCTTCCAGCATTAAAAAATACTTATTAACATAGACCTTAAACGCTTCCATAACTCGCGTAGGAACGATATCGGCCTCCGCTTTGGCAAAAATTAGATACTTTGAAAAATATTGATTTGCATCGTAAAACTTCATTCCTAAATTTTGAGCCAAGTCATCAAAGGACTCGTACATTTTTCGCATCGGCTCAATATATTTAGCCTGATAGTCAGCATCGCGAAATAGGGGCTGAAAATCTATAACAACTACGTTTCTACGTCGATTAAATGACAGAAGGTCAATTCCCAACAGGGGAATGTCATAGTGATGACTGGGATAAATCACACTGTTAAAGACCTGGATCGCAGTGCCGCCGTCAATATAGGTATATCGAAGCTTCCTTAATTGAGAACAGCTATAGCACCAACTTTGGATGGTGGCCGAGTTTTTGCCGCGCTCAGAAACCTGACGTTCTAAATCATCAGGCAACGGCATAGGTTGCAAATCAAACCGCCGATGAATCTCTTCTTCGAGGTGCTTTTGAAAAGGCTTGTACATAAAAAAAAGGTTGCAATATCGCGCCCTTGAAAGGTATTTCAAGTATAGAAAGGCTTCTGGAAGTGCCCTGACTTACGCAAAAACAAAGACACGTTTCGTAATATCAAGAAAGCCCTTGTCACTGTGTTTGAAAGTAACCCTGATCTGCTGGAAGTGACCTGGTGGCTGGCTCTTTAGTTAAGAAAATTCTCAGCTAGTGGCAGGGCAGGTATTAATGATTTCAAGCTTTGCTTTGCGTGGGCGAGGGCTGTTTGTGATGGGCGTGACGAGCGATCGCCTCATCCAAAATGGCATCGTTAATGCAGCGGAACTCGGAGCAGTACGCCATTAGGTTGACGCCCCCCGCCGTTCGCACGTTACTGACCCGCACCCGCACATCGTCGGTCACAAACCAGCAGCGTTCTTGTCCCCGATGATTGTCATAGTCAGTGTCGATGGTGAGCACGTGATCGTCGCTA
Source organism: uncultured cyanobacterium (assembly GCA_937894105.1). Lineage (GTDB taxonomy): Bacteria > Cyanobacteriota > Cyanobacteriia > CACIAM-69d > CACIAM-69d > CALGDE01. The sequence goes on along the minus strand of CALCTI010000702.1, from coordinate 9,363 downwards.
AAGTTATAGCGGCTAATGACCGGCACCACTTCCACATAGCCGCGATCGCGCAGGAGCCTCCCCCGCTGGGGATTGTCCTCATCGGGCACGTCTACTAGCACCGCCGCATATTTTTCATTAAAGGCTTTGGTGGACAAGTTTCCCTGCCAGCCGAAACTGGCGGCACCCACGGCACGGTCGGGATTGATATGTTGCTGCTCGCAAATGGCAATCACCTCCGGCGCGTCCGCAGCCAATACCTTCACAATCAGATTTGATTCCCCCGACTCGTCATCGCTACAGTCGAAGTGATGCACCTGCCGTTGGGTGTACCAGGTGCCTTCGCTTTTGCGGAAAAATTCCAGCATGGTGGCCGGGTGAATAAGACGGGTGGGGTTCATAACGCTGGGAAGGACGCTGAAAAGCTGTGAAAAATCGTGCCTAATTGCATAGGTCCAGTGGCATATATCCAATTGCCAACCCACTCGCAAACCTAAAGTCAAAAGTTTGCTGTGAACGTTTTTAGCTTAGGACGAGACGCTGCTGACGCCGCAATCATCCCAGCTCTTGTTCATAACCATTAACAATCACCGTTAAGATTTGCCAAGAACTCAGGATTTAATTACGGCTTTTTTACAATCGTGGACTTAAGGTTGATCAAAATTCAATTGTATTGAGTGCAATTCTTGTTTGCGCTGTTTTTCGCGCCATTTTGTTGATGTCAAGGTTTCCGCTGGCGCAGGGATTCGTTGCTATGACCCGTCAATAATATTTATTTTTCCCTTCCTATGACTCCCGCTCTTCCCTCCCAATTGAAAGAGGCGATCGCCCAAGGAAAAACCATACAAGCTGGGTCCAGTAAAACGGCACCGGCAGACTTGCCCTTTTCGGGAGGGCAAGCAGAGCGACTGGACTTATATCAAGTTAATTTGGATGGTGTTGATTTGTCGGGCGCCTATTTAGTGGGGATTTTGCTAACCAACGCCCGTTTAGGAGACGCCAATTTGCAGGGGGCATGGCTTCAGCGTGCGGATTTGCGCGGGGCAGATTTGCGCGGGGCGAGTTTATCGGGAGCGAACTTGACTGGGGCGTCTTTAAATCGTTCGGATATTCGCGGGGCAGATTTGCGAGAGGCGACGCTGGAGGAGACGCAGTTGACGGTGGCGCTGTACAACCAGGACACCCAATGGCCCGAGGGCTTTAACCATCGCCGGTGTGGGGCGATCGGTCCACGGGCGCAACTGGGGGGCGCTTACCTGCATACGGTGAACTGTCGCGGGGCCGACCTGGGCGGGGCGAATTTCCTGGGAGCGTATTTAAGCGGTGCCGATTTCACCGGAGCGAATTTATCCGATGCGGCTTTTAGTAGTGCGGATCTGCGCCGCGCCAGCTTTACGGGGGCTTATTTAGCCAATGCTCGGTTTAACAGTGCCCAACTGGACCAGGTGGATTTTCGCGGGGCCGATTTGACGGGAATACAAATGGAAAATCCCCAAAGTATTACTGGCGCGGATTTTTATCGGGTTCAGGGGCTGCCGGATAATTTACGGGCGGACCTGCTGGGGCGATCGCCCGACGAACTGGACGTCTGGAACGGTTTCACCCGCCGCAGTACCCGCGACAGCTTGAACTCTGGATCCTAGGGGCTGTCATCAACTAATTTTCAAGTAACGTTCAAGCTCGATGGCTGTAAGGAATTCAGTTCCTGGTTTTTTTTAAAGGGCTTGTACTTCCCACTGCGTAAAGCTTCCGGGGGTAAAAGCTCCTGGGGTTTTAACGCTTCTGGGGGTAAATGATGACACCTCCCAACGCCCTAACCGTCATCCCCGTTACTACGGTTCCCGTCGGTCGCCATCACCGCCTCCATGGCTCCGCCCACCACCCGATGGTCATCGTCTTTGCCCAAAAACTGCCGGGCAGCGATCGCCTTCTCCTGTTCGAAGAACCCCAGGGACCGAGCGGTTCGCCAGCGAATTTGCCACCAGTCGTCCGACACAAAGGGCAGCAACAACTCCAGGGCTTGGTCCGAAAACTCCGTTTTGTGGAGCAAGGTCAACGCATCAATGGCCGCTTCGGTGACGCTAACGTTGTCCCCCGCGATCGCCAGCTCACAAACCTCCATAAGCGCCGCCGGCTGACGAAATTCCACAAGGGACTCCAAAAGACTGCGTCGCACCAGCCAATTATCATCCCGCCGAAACGCCGCCACCAAATCGGGAATCACCTCCGCATCGCACCGCCCCAGAGATCCGGCCGCCTCTGCCCGCACGCTGTGATCGCCGTCATCCAGAAGCTTTTTTAAGGTTTTTACGGTGCGATCGCTGGGATATAGCCCCAACCCCATGGCGATAAATGAACGCACCAGAAAATCTCCGTGTCCCATTTGGCTTTCCAACAGCGGCACCGCCACATCCGCCGGATAATCTCGCAACAGCCGCATGGCTTTTACACGCGTCTGAGGCTCCCCGTCCGTCAACGCCTGCTTAATTTCCTCAAGATTCATAGACCGTCCTTTGAGCGATTGCTGACCCCCTTATCATTTCATAACAATCCCCCTTCACCATCCACTGATGGACCACTGACAATTGGTAAAGCACTAAATAATTTTTCTCAAAGGCAATACATCGTTAAAAGTTTCGTAACAATAAAAGAGCCGCCAAAAGCCCACCAGATAAAATGACTCGATACCTATGTGCCCTGTCGTTAACGGCGCGGACGCAATTTTATCGGATCGTCGACGGTAACTATCAGCAGCGGGCAAGAACCAAATAACAAAAATTCTTTACCCATTCACTGCTGCCTTCTAACCCTTAAGTTCACGATTGTTTCGGCGTTGGCAACATCGCCCAAGCCCATGAGCTTGCGACTTAGACCCGTTGAGCTTTCCTCTTTCGCTGTTGATATTGATTTGCGATTCGACCCTTGAACTTTTTTAGGTTGCTGATTTTTGGAGTTTTTAATTCTGAGATCTTGTCTTGAAACTTTCAATGGCGATCGCCCCTGTCAATAGAGACCCCATCCTGTCTTTTTGAAACCAAGCGTAATAACAATGACGCTGCCATTACTCACCTATACCCCGTCTAGTCAAAACCACCGGGTAAAGGGCTTTGAGGTTGCGGGAGATGAAACTGCCGCCACCCCTAACTCAGGAGCAATCCTGGACGAAGGGGATATTAACCTCCTTATTTCCGCCGCTTACCGCCAAATTTTTAACGAACAGCAGTTCCTGGCCCACAATCGCCAGAGAAATTTGGAATCTCAGCTACGGGCCGGTCAAATCTCCGTGCGAGATTTTGTCGAAGGGCTGGCCACTTCCCAGGTTTTTCGAGAACAAAACTACGAGTGCAACAACAATTACCGCTTTGTGCGCTTAGCCGTACAGCGCATCCTTGGGCGTGACGTTTACAGTCAGCGCGAGGAATTAGCCTGGTCCATTGTGTTGGCAACGAAGGGGCTCCAGGGCTTTATTCGCGAGCTGCTTACGAGCGACGAGTACGAAACCAATTTTGGGGATTCGATGGTACCCTTCCAGCGACGGCGGGTGTTGCCCCAGCGCCCCGAGGGAGAACTCCCTAAGGCACGCATGCCCCGCTATGGGGACGATCACCGCCAGCAGCTGGAGACTTTGGGCTACTTCCAGGATCCCGATGCCTTCACCTACCGCTGGAAATGGCAAAAGCCTCCCTATCCTTTGGCGGCTCAGGTGCTGGGCAAAATCATCGTTTTTGGCGTCATCGCCCTGACCCTAGGTTTTTTTATTGCTATTGTGCTTGGCGTCGTTGGGATTATTCAAATTTAGTTTGATTTGATCGAGGGCGTTAATAAAACTTAAGGGATTCTCATCAATTCGCTAACTATGATGGGTGACGAGGATAACTCCTTAAAGCTCGGTTGGTGCGAGCAAGATAGGTTTTTGTATCAAGTTTTTGGCACAGGTTTGACGCAAGCTCTTGTTGGGCGATCGCCACAGCGGACGTGATTAGTGACCCTAGGTTTTTGACAGTTTTGGAGCGTTGTTAAAATTCAAAACGCGTTCTGAGTCTTGCCCTCAAACCTGGGGAAAATCTGTTGAGGATTCCTTAGAAACACAGCCCTGATTCAATGGCACCACCAAGCTGGAATCCTAGCGAAATTTGAAATAGTCTGCCTGGCAAATTATTTCAAGTCGCTTGTAACTCCAAAGCTTCAATGTTCAGAATTTTAGTTAAAGAAAACGCATTTAAGGAGACAGTTCGCATGACTTTTGGTCCTGCATCTCGGCTAGGCGTTGCGCGCTTTGAAGAAACGCCCCCTGTTGAGCTTTTGCCCGGTCGGTCTGAGGAGGAGGTTGATTCCGTTATTGCGGCGGTTTACCGACAGGTATTTGGCAATGCTTATTTGATGGAAAGCGAGCGCCCCTACGCTTCTGAGACTCAGCTCAAGTCTGGAGACATCAGCGTTCGCGAATTTGTACGCCAGGTGGCCAAGTCTGACGCTTACCGGTCTCGCTTTTTCGATACCTGCCCGCGTTACCGCTACACCGAGCTAACAACCAAGCACTTGCTGGGGCGGTCTCCCGACAGCTTTGAGGAGACCAAATATCACAGCGGCATCCTTGACACCGAAGGCTTTGAAGCGGATATCGACGCTTATATTGACAGCGATGAGTACCAGGAAAAGTACGGTGAGATGACCGCACCGTTTTATACCGGTTATAAAACTCAGACCGGTAAGAAGATGGTGGGCTTTACCCGCATGTTCAAAATGCTGCGAGGCGCTTCCAGTAGCGACTACAAGGGCAGCATCATGGGCAAATCTGCTGAGGTGTACAAGTCCTCTATTCAGGGAACGCCCCTGGCAGTGGTTGCTCCCTCTGACGCTACCCCCGGCTGGTCTTTCCAGGATCCTGCAGTATCTGCTCGCTCTCGCCACGGTGCTGGTGCCAGCGAAGAGGGCAAGGTGTTCCGCGTGGAGGTGACCGCATATCGGTCTAAGGCTGTTAATCGCGTGTCCAGGTTCCGTCGCAGTAACCAGGTGTACTTGGTTCCTTTTGATCGTTTGTCTGAGGAGTACAAGCGTATTCACCGCCAAGGTGGTGTAATTGCGAGCATTACTCCGGTTTCCTAGCTTGTATTGGGCGATCGCCCCTCGAGTTCTAAACTATTGTCTTAGCGGTTAATGTCCGAGAAAGACTGTGCCAGAAATCCTGAGACGATCGCTTGATAATTTTTGAAGAACCCGTTTTTGAAGAGCCTGTTTTTTTGACACCCCTTAAAATCATTGCCGTTCCACTTTCCAAAAGTGCTTGAAACAGCAACGCTTTGGCTATTCACGGACGGTGAAACCGTGCCTGGCCAATGAGGGAATGCCATACATTTCAGTCGTTTTTTGATTATTAGGAAAAACGTTAATTTTTCTGTCTAAACCAGTGGGAAAGTGTCTCCTGGTTTCAGATTTTAATTAATCCACCTTTCACTCGGAATATTTTTAATGGTTAGTACATTACCAATTGCAGAGCTGCGCACCGGCGCCACGCCGGACGACATTGGTCAGGTTATTCGCGCCGTTTATCGCCAAGTTCTTGGCAACGCCCACGTGATGGACAGCGAGCGCTTAGTGTCCGCAGAGTCTATGCTGGCAGACGGTAGCATTTCAGTGCGAGACTTCGTTCGTGCCGTTGCTAAATCTGAGCTTTACTACAACCGCTTTTTCAGCTCCACCTCTTCCTATCGGTCCGTTGAGCTGAACTTTAAGCATCTGCTTGGTCGCGCTCCCCTGGACCAGTCAGAGGTGTCCAAGCACGTTCAAACCTATACTAACGAAGGGTTTGATGCGGATATTGACTCATATATTGACAGCGACGAGTACCAAGAGGCATTCGGTGAAAATACCGTTCCCTTCTTCCGAGGTACTTCCAGTCCAGTGGGACAGAAGCAGGTGGGCTACAACCGCATGGCAGCTCTAATTCGCGGTGCGGCGGAAACCAGTTCTGCTGTCAAAGATTCCAACCTTTACTCAGTGGCTAACAACAGCACTAACCAAATTAGTGCCCCCAGTTCTCGCGGTACGGGCACTGCTGATGCTACTGGTAAGCGCTTTAAAATTGTTGTTTCTGGTCAAACTTTCGGCGCTCGCCGCCGCTTGGCCAACACCACCTTCATTGTTGATGGCGACGATATGACTCCCCAAATCAAGCGCATCAACAAGACCAGCGGTCGTATCGTGAGTATCACCGAAATCAACTAACTTTTTAAGCTGCCTGCCAGTGAGCGTTAGAATTTCTATCCTTTTGCTCTGGTGGGCGGTTTTTCTGCCGCCGTTCGACCCTTAGAAAGCAGTTTTGGAAGCATCTTTGAGGCTTCTAGAAAGGTCCCTCATCGATTGGACGGCGCTTGATGGTCCCTTATAAAACGTCTTCAGGAGAAGAATTATGTCCCTATGGGTTGAGTCTGTAGATCCCGTTGAGTTGCGCACCAACTTTACTGAGGATGATTTGCAAAATGTGATTCGCTCGGTTTACCGACAGGTGCTAGGGAATGGGCACTTAATGGAGTCGGATCGCTTGGACAGCGCAGAGTCGCTATTACGCAATGGCGATATTACCGTTCGTCAGTTTGTTAGCGCCGTGGGAAGTTCGGATTTGTACCGTCGCCTGTTTTTTGAGTCGTCGTCCCAGTATCGGTTCATTGAATTGAACATCAAGCATTTTCTAGGGCGTGCACCCCGGGACCAGGCTGAAATTTCAGAGCACGTGGCTATTTACAATGAAGGTGGCTATGACGTTGACATCGCTTCTTACATTGATAGCGACGAGTATATGCTCCACTTTGGGGAAACTACTGTGCCTTACATTCGGACGGCACAAACTCAGGCAGGCTCTAAAAATGTTGACTTTAACCGCGTATTTGCGGTGAGTCGTGGTAACTCTGCCAATGATCCCATTGGTAAGTCCAAGCTGGTGGGCGATTTGGCTTCTAATTTGCCGACAAAGATTAAGACTCCCACTGGCAGCGCTGGCACCTTGGCTAATACGGGCAAGCGTTTCCGCATTCAGGTGTCCAAGGGCGGCGTTACCCCTGTGTCTCGTTTGAGCCGCCGCACCTATGAGGTGAACTATCAGCAGTTGTCCCAGCGGATTCAAAGTTTGCATCGCGCTGGCGCAACGATTGTCAGCATTACCGAAGCTTAGGCTAGGAGGGGGCGGGGTGATGGGTGGCGATCGCCCATTGATCGCGTTGGGTGATTGTTGATGCCCTGTCGTCCCGCCCCTTAATAGAAAAGTTTGGCAAAAAAAAAAGGTTTGACAAAAAAGTTGGGCGAAAACGTTTGACGGCAAGCTGTGCTCCAGGCGAGGTCGGCTTTAGGGCAGAGTTAGGTCAGGCGAGTATTTTGATTCGATAATAATCACGCTGAGGTATAAAACTATGTCTGGAATGTTGGCAACGGGACAAATCGCCACGGGGGACCACAGCAGCCGCACGGTAACCATTTCCGTTTCGGGTTTTTGCAATCAGTCAATTTCCAAAACGGGCAACTATCAAGTGCGCGTTCCTTACGCTCGCATGGCGCAGACAATGCAAAATATTTCTCGGATGGGCGGGAAAATTGAAGGGGTTAATGTTGTTGGCGTCGAGGTTGCTGAGGCTGAAGCTTCTAGTGCTGAGTAGCGCTTGGTAATGGTTGAAGGGGACTACTAACTGGGCTTTGGATGGGAACGACGAATATGGAGATAGATATTCAGGCGTTTGTGGCCCAGTCTATTGGGCGGTGGCGATCGCAGCGAAGCGGCCATAATCTAGCGTTTCAACATTTTGAGGAGGTGCGATCAGTGGTTGATATTGCGCCTCGCTCTGTTGAGGATGCTGACGTAATTGAACTGTGTAAAAGCAATGGCATTGATCCAGAGTTAGCCACCAGCCCCTTTTTTATGGAGTGGGATGCTGAGTCGGACTGGGATGATGAGGAAAAAAATACCGGCAGCTGCCTGCTAGTGCCGGTGCCAGATTTAAATGACAAAGTCCGGGGACAGTTATTGCGATCGCAAGGCTATGCGGAAGTGATGCCAGCGGTGGGAGACTATCGGTTTACGGAAGAGGGGATGTTTGTGTTGGTAACCCCCTACGAACAAGCAGCGGCAGAAGAACGCATCTGGTTCGCCACGAAGAATTTACGGCTGCGGGTGTCGAATATTTTGACCAGTAATGGTGAAGGGGTGCTGACCACGTCCTTTGCCTCGGAAGTGCGATCGCTGGGGACTGTTGCTAATTAAGTATCCCGTTCAATATTCCTCAAGACTGCAGCCTCAAGACTTTTTATGTAAAAGCCCTACATTTTTGATCGCCTGAAGCGTCTAGGGTTGCGTTTATAACACGCTTTAGAGAAGTTGCCTGACCTTACCAAGACCGAGCGAAGCGGAAGAACTCTGGACATCCGTCCACGGTGGAAGGGGATAAAAATATCTTTTCATTAAGATTATGTTCAAATTCTGCTTTGAAGTTAAAGAATCTTAAAGGTGCTGTGTAGATGCAGCTAGGCAAAGATTTTGGACGATTTTGAACTATGGATTTTAAGTTATGAGTGACTCCCCTTCGCCAGTGGCGACGTTGGTTGATCTGGCTCAGCAAATGGCTGGAGACTTTAGTAACCAAAAGCAGTCCTTTGACGATCCCAAAACGTTTGCCCATATTCGTATTTTTTTTCGACCGCTCCCTTTCAATTTTTTCAGTGCCGTTGGATTTTATTCTGAGCAAACCTACGACTACGACCTATGGACGCCCTATCGTCAGGGGGTGCATAAGCTGGTGGCTCGCGATGACAACAGTATTTATATTGAAAATTACGGCTTAAAGGACCCGGTGATGTACGCGGGTGCATCGCGGAACGCCGATATTATGGCGACGATCACCCGAGATTGCTTGGTGCCCCGCTGTGGCTGCGCCATGGTCTTTCGTCGGAAAGGGGACGGCTTTTTTGGGGAAGTGGAACCGGGTCGGCAGTGTTTAATTCCTCGAAACGGGAAAACCACTTATTTGGTGAGTGAAGTGGAGCTGACAGAGGCAACCTGGGTGAGTCGCGATCGCGGTTTTGAGGTGGACACTGACGAGCATATCTGGGGGTCAGCGGCGGGACCGTTAAAGTTTGAAAAAAAGGAAAGTTTCGCCCACGAAATTCCATCCCTTGAGGATCTATTAACCCCCGCTGCGAGGTAGAAATGCTGTGCTGCCTCCCGCTGCCGAAAAAAAGCTACGAACCTGGATCCGTAGTCGCCATTTGATTTGTTCCGGCAACTTTTATTTGTTTCACACGGTGGAAAATTCCGCTGTGGAGCGTTACGTGGTTTGCATTGAATCTCTCGGGGGCACGGTTATTTCCGTTAGCCCCATACGAAAAATCTGGATGGGAACC